>JANOOM010000454.1:0-4932 GCA_031421335.1 Armatimonadota bacterium | reverse complement strand
TGAAGCTCGCGCCGGGGCTGGACTGGACGGTGTACTTCGTTTCCGAGCAGGTGTAGCCCCCCTCCGAATAGGCGTGGCTGCTGCCCAGGCCGTCATCGCAGTTGCCGCCCATCGGGCCATAGTAGGCGGCCGTGCAGGTTTGCGTGAGGATGGCAGAATCGGGCGGCGGCTCGCCGGGGTAAGTGGGCTGCCAGGTGAAGGTGGTATTGATCTGCCCGGAGCTAGAAGCATCATTGGCGGCGCCGCCGGGATGCCAGCCGGTCACGACCCCCCCAGCGTAGCCGCTGCTGGTGGCCGAGTAGGGGATGGTGCGGGTCTGGCCGTCCTGGTGAATGACCGATTGGCCGCCGGTCTGGGAGGTCATCTGGTAGCCGGTGCCGTCGGAACCGGGGTAGCCTCCAGAATAGCCGCCGCCGGGGTACTGCGCGCTGGCGGGGAAAGTGCAGAGCAAAGATAGGGCAAGGAGACTAACGAGGCAAGGAACGGCCCAGGAGCGGGAACGAGCGCATGACGATCCTCCAATCAAAAGCGGCGACGGCAGAGCCTGAGAACGACGAAGCGTAATAGCAAAGCGAAGCGATGACCGAAGGACGCTCATGTTCAGCGTCATGTCCTATTGTAACACGCTCCCCGTGTGGTGTCAAGCGGTTGTTGCAAACTATTTTCGGCGGGAACTTCCGGCCCCGTAATCTCGTGTAGAATCAAGCATGAAGTACACACCGATCTTGTCTGTGCTGCTCGCCCTCGGCGCTGCCCTGAGCGCGTCCGCCGCGCCCAATCACAAGGCGCCGAAACTGACGCACAAGAAGCACATGGCGAAGCCGACGCCCGTTGCCGTCGTCCGCCCCGGCCCGACCATGCGGGGAACGCCGGGGGGCTTCCGGGACGTGCCCCCGGACCACTGGGCGGCCAAGGCGGTGGAGACGCTGCGCCAGGACGGCATCGTGAAGGGCTACCCGGACAGTGGCAAGTAGGGCAGGGGCGGCGCTGGTCCTGCTCCTGCTGGCTTCCCTCCCGGCCCAGGCCCACGATGTCAAAGACCCCGTCTGCCGCATGATGACCGATACGGACACGACCCCGTACCGGGAGACCGTCGGCGGCAAGACCTACTTCTTCTGCTCGGACGGCTGCAAAGCCCGCTTCGACAAGGCGCCCGCCGCCTATGTCACTCTGAATAAGGGCCTTGCCTCGGGGCAGGCCCGCTCCTACCGCCTCGTACTGGACGCCCCTCCGCGCCCCGTCCCCGGACGGCCCACGCTGCTCTCGTTTGCCATCCATGAGGATCCCACGGGCCGCGTCGTGCAGGACTTCGAGGTCGTCCACACCAAGCCCCTCCATTTTCTCATCGTCAGCGCCGACATGGCTTACTTCGAGCACCAGCACCCGAAGCTGGGACCCGACGGCCGGTTCCGGCTGCTCTGGACCTTCCCCCGCGCGGGCCGCTACTTTCTGTTCGCCGACTTCACCCCCGCCGACGGCGATAATCAGATCCTGCGGACGACTTTAGACGTAGGCCGCTCGACACGCACGGTGCCGCCGCGCCTCGTCCCAGACGTTGGCCGGGCCAAGGTCGTAGGCGATACCCGCGTCACGCTCGCCATTCGCCCCGACCTGATGCGCGCGGGCCGGCAGTCCTTGCTGACCTACACCCTCTCCAGCCTGGCCGGGCGCGGCCGGACCGATATGCAGCCGATTTTGGGGGTCATGGGCCACCTCATCGCCCTGCGGGGCGACACGCAGACCCTCGTCCACACGCACGCCCTGCACAGCGTCCAGGCCGGCTCTTACGGCGCGGCGATGCTGCGGATGATGCAGGCGGGGCAGACAGAAGTCGTCCCCATCACGCCCGCCATGGTGACGTTGAGCGGCCCCCGCTTCACCTTCAAGCTGACCCTGCCCAGGCCGGGCCGCTACCGCCTGTGGGCGCAGTTCCAGAGGCAGAACCGCTGGCTGACAGTGCCGTTCACGGTAGACGTTCACGGTGGACGTTAGGGAGTAGAAGGGGTGGGGGAGACGGAGGGGTGGGCGTGGTGCAGGGCGGCATCGTGCGTGCCGTCCGTGGGGCTGTCGCTGTAGATTTCTTCTTTGTGCATGCGGATGAAGCCCGAGAACTCCCCTTCCGGGTGCGCCTTGGTGGTGACGACTACATAAGCCCGGCCGTTGAGGACGGCGCCGACCAGATCACCGAACCCGGCGACCCTAGGCGACGCCTGTTTGCGGAGGTCGGTCTCCCCGACGTGCCGGGTCAGTGTCGCGGGTAAAGGGCCGTCCCCAGTCGCCGAGTAGAGCGTCAGTACGGCCGGCCCGACGCGGTCGGCGTAGGAGCGGGTGACGTGCATCTCGATGGCGCGCACGTCCTGCAAGCCTTTGGTATCCACCCGCATCGTCGCGCTCGGGCGAGCGGGGTCGAAGTCAATCGCTGCCGTCCCCGCTGCCGGCCCGCCGCCCTTCAGGCTGGAAACCAGCGCGGCCTTCCAGGTGATCTTCAGCTCACAGGCGTAGGCTGCTGTCAAGGAGACGAAGCCAAGCGCGCCCACGAACAGCACCGTGGCGCACTGCTTGCCTCTTGCTTTCTCAACCGCTGTCAACGACTTCATGCGCCCATTATCCCATGCCCCTACGGCCTTTGTCAAGAAACATCCGCTTACTTCTCTTGACGAGGGGTGGGCGGATTTTGTTCGCCTGGAGGCCGGAGTATGATCTAGGCGCCTTCGGCGGCGACGGCGGGAACGCCGGTCTGCTCCATCGGCGGCGAGGCAGGGCGCGGCTTGAGGCGCAGTGCGGGCCGCTCAACGAGCCGCCAGCTCAGGACCGCCGCCAGGCAAGCCAGCACCCAGGCGAAGAGGAACAGGGTCGCGTGGGAAAGGCGGTAGTGATGCGCCTGCCCGGCGATGAGGAGCCTTTGGAGGGGATAGGCGTAGAGGTAGACGCCATAAGAAAAGTCCCCATGCTTGGCCCAGGCATAGAGGGGGCCGAGTGGTAAGAACGCCAGATAGAAGAGAAGATAAAGGCCGAACGTCGGGAATATCCAGAAGAACAGTCTGCCCAGGGGCAGATCGCCCAGCGTCAGTCCGACCAGCAGGGCGGCAGCGGCGAGGAGCCAGGGCGAGTGCGGGATGCGGTCCCGGAACAGGAAGAACAGCATCCCCGACAAGAAGTAAGTCGCGAACATCGGCAGTGGCCACAGCCAGCCGATGTAGGGGAGCGGGTGCGTGCCGAACGCCGGCCAGGCCATCGGCAGCAGGTGCAGGGCGGGCAAGTTCAGCGAAGTCAAGAGCAGGACGCCAAGGGCGGCCACTACGGGGGGCCGGCGCAGCCACCCAAGCAGGCCGAAAGCCGCCACCAGGAAGTAGCACAGGATCTCGAACGGGATGGTCCAGGTGGACCCGTTGAGCAGGCCGACGCCGGGCAGGAGCCTCAATACGCCGGTGTTGCGGAGCAGCAGTTGGGAGAGGAACCCATAGGTCCCCACGTCGCGCAGGGCCAGCCCGTGACCGGGCCGGAGCAGGGGGGCGAAGACGAAGACGCAGAACAGGAGGGCGACGACCCAGCCGGGGTAGATCCGAAGCGCCCGCTTCCGGAAGAATTCGCCGAGCCGAGGGGCACGTTGCCAGCTCTGGGTGATCAAAAACCCGCTGATGGCGAAGAAGGAAGCCACCGCCAGCGTCCCGAAGTTCATGCGCGCCCCCGTCAGCCGCCACAAAGGCTCGTCATCAATCCCGGCGGGGGCGATCAAGAGGTAAGAGTGGGAGAAGATGACAAGCGAGGCGAAGAAAAAGCGGAGGAAGTCGAAGTTGTTCCTGCGCGTGTCGGACAACTGTCCGAGCGTGACCTGAGGCATCTAATACTCCTGAAGGCATGATGTTGAAGTCATGACCTGATCCGGTCCTCCGGTCGGTGCAGAATTCAGTATACAGCATCAAGGGCAGGAATGCAACCAAGTAGACTGTCAAGCGCCCTCGGCGGGAACGCCGGTCTGCTCCATCGGCGGCGAGGCAGGGCGCGGCTTGAGGCGCAGGGCAGGCCGCTCGACGAGCCGCCAGCTCAGGACCGCCGCCAGGCAGGCCAGCACCCAGGCGAAGAGGAACAGGGTCGCGTGGGAAAGGCGGTAGTGATGTGCCTGCCCGGCGATGAGGAGCCTTTGGAGGGGATAGGCGTAGAGGTAGACGCCATAAGAAAAGTCCCCATGCTTGGCCCAGGCATAAAGGGGGCCGAGGGGGAGGAAGGCGAGGTAGAAGAGGGCGTAGAAGCCAGCCGTTGGGAGGACGACGAAGAACAATCCGGCCAGGGGCAGATCGCCCAGCGTCAGTCCGACCAGCAGGGCGGCAGCGGCGAGGAGCCAGGGCGAGTGCGGGATGCGGTCCCGGAATAAAAAGAACAGCGCGCCAGACAGAAAGCAGGCGGCGTACTCGATGCGGTAATAAGGCTGGTGGGGGCTGCCGCCCGCCGGGTGGAACACCTGCCGCAGCGCCGACACCGGCCAGAAGCTCATGCCCAGCACCAGCATGAGAGCAAGGACGAGGAGCAAAGTCGGCCTGCGGAACAAGCCGGCGAGGCCCAGAGCGCCGACCATGATGTAACACATCAGCTCGAACGGGATCGTCCAGGTAGACCCGTTGACGGGACCGTCAATGCCCGGCAGCAGCTTCAACTGGCCTGGGTCATGCAGCACGAGCTGACTCAGAAAGCTGAGCGTCATGGGGTTGCCGAGCTGGAGGGAATGATCGGGCCTGAGTATAGGGCCGAAAATGAAGACGCAGAACAGGAGGGCGACGACCCAGCCGGGGTAGATCCGAAGCGCCCGCTTCCGGAAGAATTCGCCGAGCCGAGGGGCACGTTGCCAGCTCTGGGTGATCAAAAACCCGCTAATGGCAAAGAAGCAGACTACCGCCAGCGAGCCAAAGTTCATCTTCATGTGCGTCGCCCGTGACA
>JANOOM010000453.1:0-3718 GCA_031421335.1 Armatimonadota bacterium | reverse complement strand
GTTTCCTTGCTCTCGGTCTCGGTCGGCTCGATCATCAGCGCCTCGGGGACAATCAGCGGGAAATAGATCGTCGGCGGGTGGTAGCCGAAGTCCATCAAGCGCTTGGCGATGTCCAGGGCCTTGATGCCGTGCTCGCGCTGCTGCCGGCGCGCGGTGAAGACGCACTCGTGCATACAGATTTCATTATAGGCGACATCGAAGAAATCCTGTAGCCTGACCCGGATATAGTTCGCGTTCAGGACAGCGTTCTCAGCCACCTGCGCCATGCGCTCGCGGCCGTAGTACATGATGTAGGCATACGACCGGAGGATGCACAGGAACGAGCCGTAGTAGCCGTGAATCTTGCCGATAGACTTGGGCCGGTCGCTGTCCAGCTCGTAGCCTTCCGCTGTCTTCCTGACCTGTGGGACGGGCAGGTATGGCTCCAGGATGCTTTTGATCCCGACCGGGCCGGAGCCGGGTCCCCCACCCCCATGCGGCGAGGAGAACGTCTTATGCAGGTTGAAGTGCATGACGTCGAAGCCCATATCGCCGGGCCGCGCCCGTCCGACCAGGGCGTTCATGTTCGCGCCGTCACAGTAGACCAGGCCGCCGGCCTGATGGATCAGCTCGCAGATCTCGGCGATTTCGTCCTCGAACAGCCCCAGGGTATTCGGGTTAGTCAGCATCAGGCCGGCGACGTTGTCCGCCAGCAGCGTCTTGAGGTGTTCGATGTCCACGCGGCCGCGCGCGTCCGACTTGACGGTGAGCGTCTTGTACCCGCAGCGGGCCGCCGAAGCGGGGTTCGTGCCGTGCGCGGCTTCGGGGCACAGGATGGTATCGCGGTGGCCCTGCCCATGGTCGTCATGGTAGGCTTTAATCAGCATCAGGCCCAGAAGCTCGCCGTGCGCGCCCGCGGCGGGCTGGAGACTGACCGTGTCCATGCCGCCGATCTCGGCGATGATGCTCTGCATCTCGTGCAGGACTTCCAGAGTCCCCTGGACCGAGGCGTCCGGCATATACGGGTGAATGCGGGCAAATCCGGGCAGCCGCGCGATCTCCTCGTTGATCTTCGGGTTGTATTTCATGGTGCAGGAGCCGAGCGGATAAAAGCCCGAGTCCACCGAATAATTGCGCTGCGAGAGGTGCGTGAAGTGACGGATCACTTCCGGCTCCGAAAGCTCCGGCAGGGGCAGGTCGCCGCGCAGGTCGCCCGCTGGGACCATCGAATCTAGGGACTGAACGGGCACGTCGCAGGCCGGAAGTTCGACGCCAAGGCGGCCAGGGCGGCTGATCTCGAACAGCAGAGGCTCAAAGTCGGTTGTCATTGAAGAGTAGTCCGTTCTAAAGAGTGCCCAGGGCGGAAACCAAGTTGTCTATATCGTCTTTGGTGCGCTGCTCGGTGACGCACACCAGCATGGCGTCGCCCATGCCCGGGAAGTGCTGCCCGAGGTCGAGGCCGCCGATGATGCCCTTCGACAAAAGATGCTCGTTGATGCGGGCCGGGGCGACCGGTGTTCTGACCACGAACTCCTTGAAGAACGGCTTGTCGGGAAATGCCAGTGAGTAGCCCGGCAGCTTCGCGATCTCCTGAGCGGCGTAGTGCGCCTTTTGAATGCACAGCTCGGCCACCTGCGCCATTCCCTGCTTGCCCATCGTCGCCATGTAGACAGTGGCCGCAAGGGCATACAGGGCCTCGTTGGTGCAGATGTTGCTCGTCGCCCGCTCGCGGCGGATGTCCTGCTCGCGGGTCCTGAGCGTCATCACGAAAGCGCGCTTGCCGTCGCCGTCCTTGGTCTGGCCGACGATGCGGCCCGGCAGGCGGCGCATGAACTTGTTCTTGCAGGCGAAGAAGCCCAGCAGAGGTCCGCCGTAACCCATCGGGCAGCCGAGGGCCTGGCCCTCGCCGACGACGATGTCCGCGTCATACTCGCCGGGCGGCGTCAGAATACCCAAAGAGATCGGGTCAACGCAGGCGATCAGCAAGGCGCCTTTGGCGTGGGCTGCCTCGGACCAATGCGTCATGTCTTCCAGCGTGCCGAAGAACGAGGGCTGCTGGACGATAACGGCCGCCGTGTCGTCCCCCACCCCGCTGAGGTCGGTGATGACATCGGCGCTGAGGCTCATATGACGCAGATAGGTGTCCAAAACGTGCCGGTAGACGGGATGCACCGAGCCGAGCACGACCAGCTTCTTACGGCCCGTCAGCTCCCCGGCCATGATGGCGGCCTCGGCCAAGGCGGTCGCGCCGTCGTACATGGAGGCGTTGGCAACGTCCATGCCCAGCAGCTGACACAGCAGAGACTGGAACTCGAAAATGCTTTGCAGGACGCCCTGGCTCATCTCGGGCTGGTACGGGGTGTAAGAGGTGTAGAACTCGGAGCGACCGGTGATGGCGGCTACGGTCGGCGGCACATAATGGTCGTAGATGCCCGCGCCGAGGAAGCAGGGTGCCGCGTCCGCGTGTAGGTTCTTAGACGCGAGCTTTGTCAGGTGACGCGCCAGCGTCATCTGATCCATGCGGTGCGGGATGTTCAGCTCGCCTTTGAATTGCAGCGGCTCAGGAATCGGCGCGAAGAGGTCATCCAGGGACTTGACGCCGATGACGCCGAGCATTTTCTCGCGATCGGCATCCGTGTTGGGGATGTAGGACATGAATTGCTTTCCTCTATCAATCCTCAATCAAAGGAGTGCGTCGTATGCTGCGCTGTCGAGGAGGGTGTCGGCGTCCGACGGCTGGCTCATCTTGATCTTCATCATCCAGCCACCCTCATAGGGGGCGTCGTTGACGGTTTCGGGAGCGTCGTTCAGAGCCTCGTTGACGGCGACCACCTCGCCGCCAACGGGCGCGTAGAGGTCGGACACGGCCTTGATGCTCTCGATCTCGCCGAACTTCTCGCCGTTCTGGAGGATGCGGCCGACTTCGGGGAACAGGACCAGGGCAACGTCCCCCAGCTCCTCCTGCGCGTGCTGGGTGATGCCGATCGTGGCGACACCCCCCTCGATCCTCGCCCACTCGTGGGTTTTGGCGTATTTCAGATCAGTCGGCTCGGGCATGGGGAAACCTTTCTAAACACCGTTCCGGTAGAACGGCAGGGGAACGACGGTGGCGGGGGCGCGTCGCCCGCGGATGTCCACGGCGACACGCGTTCCGGGGGATGAAAGAGCTGAGGGCAGTCGCGCCATTGCGATGCCGGCCTTAACGGTCGGGGACCAGGTGCCGCTTGTCGTTTGTCCGGCTTCCGCGCCGGCGGCATCGTAAACGGGGAAATGCTCGCGCGGAATGGCGCGCTCGTCCATCCGTAACCCAACGAGCTTGCGGGCGGACTTGCCGGCGGGCAAAGCGTCGCTGCCGACGAAGGGGCCTTTGCTCCGCTTCACGGCCCAGCCGACGCCGGACTCGAATGGCCCGGTGTCGGCGTCGAGTTCGTGGCCGTAGAGAGGATAAGCGGCTTCCAAGCGCAGCACGTCGCGCGCTCCCAGTCCGGCAGGAACCACCCCGCGATCCGTGAGCATGTTCCAGAGCGCCGGAGCGTCCGCCCAACCGCAGAAGATCTCGAAACCGTCTTCGCCGGTATAGCCGGTGCGCGAGAGCATCGCTTCACCACTGGGCAGGGACAGATCGGCGAAGTGGAACCGACTGAGCTGTCCGAGGTCGCTGCCGACGAGGGCGCTTACCATCTCGACCGCCTGCGGCCCCTGCAAAGCGATCAGGGCGGTCTCATCGCTGATATCGGTC
>JANOOM010000452.1:0-3479 GCA_031421335.1 Armatimonadota bacterium | reverse complement strand
GGGTCGGCGCGAAGCGACGGGGTGGGTTCCTACACCTCCGCCAGTATGTCCTTGCGCCGCGCGTCGTACTCCTCCCGCGTGATCAGGTCCTCGTCCAGCAATTCCTTCAAGGACGCCAGGCGCTCCCTGAGCGTCCGTGCCGGCGGCGCGACGGTCGCCGCCGACTGGCCGTTCCCGCTGCCGCTCCCGCCGATGATGGCGGGCGGCTGGGCCACCGTTTGCAGCGTCGGGCCGACCGCCATCGTCACCGTGGCGGGCGCGCCGGACGTGCCGGCGTAGTTTATCTCCTCCAGATAGTCGGTCAGCACCTTGTAATAGGCGTTGTAGAAGCCCGGAGTCCAGGCCGTCTTCTGCCGGTTCGCGTGGGTCACCAGGCGGTCGCCCAGGCCGTGCGCCCCTTCGGCCCGCAGCCGCTCGTCAATGGCCGCCGCGATCTGTGCCTGCATCCGGCGATCGTCGCACAGGCGCTGGACGATGTCGCGGGCCTCCAGGGGGGGCCGGTCCGCACTGCCGGTCTCGGCCTTGAAGCCGGCGATGGGCGTTTCGACCGTGTTGAAGCCGCCCAGGGCGTCCGACTTCGGCATACCGAACTTGTCCACATAATTGGCGACGAAGCGCGTCTCGGTGCGCGTGCCGACGCTGGTGTACCGCGACTCCTGCTCTTCGGAGATGACGGCTGAGGACCAGCCGACGACGAAGGTCCGCCACGCCTCGCGCTGGTCTTCAAAGGAGGGCGGCGCGATCCGAACCCAGTCCTTGACGTCGGTGCGGGTGTGGATCGGGTTTGCCGCTGCGCCCTGCGCCTTCACCTGGTCATAAGCGTAGCGGTACGAGTCCATACCCTGCAACAGCCGCAGGGGGAAGGCGGCCCGCTCCTGCAAGAACAGCACCTGCTCCGGCTCATTGGAGTTCGTGATCTGCTGGTCCTTGACGTTCTGGACCGACTCGGTCAGCATAGACTGGAAGCGCTGCTCGCTTTCGGAGCGCGGGGCCGCCCCGTGCAGGATGCCGACGATGGTCTGCTCCTTGTTCATGTTGTGCGTGTAATTCGGCGCGTTCTCCTGGAGGTGCAGGAACGGCTGCGAGAGCGACACGACGCGCCGCAGAGTTTGGGTGGTCCGGTCGGTGTCCAGGCCATATTTGGCGTAGAACTTGTCCAGCACACTTTCCTCGGCGACAGGTTTGAAGATGGCCTGCGCGTGTTCTAAAATCACCTGGCTCAAGCGCAGCAGCTCGTTGTCCTTGACGCCCCACACGTCGTTGCGTGTGCCCAGGGTTTCGAGAATGTCCGCCGTCAGGTTGTTGACGGTGGGGTTGTTCGGGTCCTGCGCGTTGCCCACATAGAAGCTATATCGGTCGTCAATGTCCCCGCCCACATACCGATCAATGCCGGTGTTCGGGTCCGTCTCGCGCCGGCCGGGGTTGAACAGCACTTCGCCGTTTACGTCCACAGGCTCCTGCACGGCATGGCGCTCGGCCTTCTCGAACCGCGCCCGCAGCGACTCCATGCGCTCGACGTAGCGGTCCATCTCGGCCCGCAGCCCGGCGACGGTCTCGAGGAGGCGGCTGTAAAAGGCAATGGCTGCGCCGGCCGCCTTGCGGTCCAGTGCTTCGGCATCTAATCGGCGCTGTGCGGCGATGTAGCCGTCCTTGGCTTCGTCAATCTCGCGCCGCTTGGCCGTGGCGATCAGGCCCAGCATGAAGTCGCCCGCGTGGCTGTTGATGCGCTGGAGCGAGTCGTCGCGCTGCTTGGTCAGCGGGAACGAGCCGCCCAGCAGCTCGTCGCCCTGCTTCTCCATCTGAGCGATGTAGCCCCGGAACCGCTCCATCATGGTGTCAAGGGCCGCCGCTGCCACGGTATGCCGGTGGTTCGGGTCGTTGACGCGGGCCGAAACCCAGTCGCGCAAGGCTTTGTCCTTGGCGCGGATCGTCGCCCCGAGGTTCTGCTGGATCTGGAAGACCGACTCGCCCAGGTTGGTCCGCCGTTTCGCCATCAAGTCCGGGTTCGGGTCCGTGTCGGCCATTCGCGCCTCGGCCTCTTTCTGCCGCGCCAGCAAATACTCCACGACGCGCCCGTGGCCGGGGTAGGCCGTCAAATACTGCCGGTCCACGGCCTGCCAGTAGGCCATAGCCCCGTCGCGCAGCGTTTCGCCGGTCTCGGAGTTCCCCAGTAGGACCTGCCGCTGAACAGCATCCGGTGTCAGCCCGAGCCGGCCCAGTTCCTGGTCGGTGAAGGCCGCGATGTTAACCGTCCGCTCCAGCGGCGTCGTCCAGCGCCGGACGATGTCGCCCGCCAAACGGTTTGAGCAGGCCGCCATGACTTTGTCTTTTGGGAACTGGATCGCCGACAGCCCGAAGCCCATGTAGTTCTGCGGGCAGCCCAGCCCATCTGTTGTGATGAGGAACTGGTCGAAATTGTTCCGGTTGGACTTCTTCTGCCGCTGAAACTCTGAAGTCAGGTCCAGAAAGATCGAATGCCCGATCATCTCGACTAGATCTTTGACCGAGTCGAGCTGGGCCGCCGGTGATGACGTGTCGGCGAGATAAGTGTATCGAAACGGCGGGTCGGCACTCTCCATCATGGGGATGTCCGCCTGATACTGGGCCGTGAACGCCGTCGTCGCGTCCGTGTAGTGGTTCAGTTCCAACAGTGCCGCGTAGGCGTTCGGCCGGTTGTCCACGGCCACGGCCTCGGAGTTCGGTGGGATGGAGAACATGCCCACGGTCTCGAGCATCCTTTGCGTCTTGAACTTGCTGCGGATGGTATAAGCCAGGTCCAGGAACATGCCCGAGCCGGTGCCGCCCAAGAGTGACCCGACGATGTAGACCGTGATGCCCTCACCCACCTGCAAGCCGTTCCGAATGGCCGTCTCTTTGCTCGAGTCCTTGGTGATCTGGAGCATCTGCTCTTCGAGCCGCCGCGCGATCTGGTTGTAGTTCCAAAAGTAGGCCAGCCGCCCGCGTGCCCGGACCGCGCCCGCGCCCTGGTCAATGTCGCCGGTCAGGACGCGCGGGTCCAGCCAGGTCCGCAGGTGCGGGTGTTCGCGCAGGTTCTTCCGCAGCGAATCCACGCCATGCACGGACGTGTGGATCTTGTCGGCGTTGTCGAGGTTCACGGCGTCGTCATAGTCGGGGTTCTTGGCGAAGATGACCTGGTCGGTGTCCAGCAGCAGGAACGAGACGATGGGCAGCTTGTCCAGCGACCCGTATTTCTCGGTCAGCCGCTTGCGGACGTCCAAAAGAATCTGGTGCCCGGTCCCGCCGACCCCGACGATGAGCGACCGGGAGACGCCCCGCAGCCGTCCGTCTTCGGCCTGCGGTCCCGCCGTGGAGGCGGGTGCGGCGGGGGCGGTGATCGCGTTGACGATTGAGTCTGTGATTGGTTGTATATTATCTGGCATAGTCTGTTGGTGTACCTAGTGAACCTACTTTTGGGAATTAGTGCCTGGTCAGGACGGAAGCCAATTCTTCCTGTGCCG
>JANOOM010000451.1:0-2342 GCA_031421335.1 Armatimonadota bacterium | reverse complement strand
GATCTCGCGGAACCGCTCCGACACCGACATCAGCATGGAGTTGGTGATGCCGACGGTGCAGACCAGCAGGGCCATGATGACCAGCCATATCTGACGGTTGAAGGCTTCCGAATTGTGCGCTTCCAGCAGGGCCGTGACGCCCGAGAAGCACAGGAAGGCGATCCCCAGGAAGATGCCCGCGCCCGTAATCATGGACCGCCAGAACCGGATTTTCAGTGAGTTCATGGCGATCTGGATCGCCTTACTCCACGGCAGATTGATCTGCGTTTTAATGCCGGCGCCGCCGCTTGGTCTGCGGCCGTCGCTGGGTTTGATCGCTACGGACATCGGGTGTCCCCCTTCTAACATTCTCACTGCTCTTATTCGAGTCGGGTTTGGCCGCCGACAGGCCGATGAGGCCGCGCTGGACGAACATCCGCATGGCCGTGATGACACCGACCTCGCCTTGGCGGCGGTTCATCTTGTAGGTGTCGCAGGTGTACCGGATGAGCTGGTCCACGCTGTGCTGGCCGTCGCAGCGCTCCCACAGGCGGGCGTTGATCTCGTCCAGCTCGATGGTCTTGGTCGCCGTGATGCGGAAGACGCGCGAGAGGATCTTGCCCACGCGGTCGTCGCGGCGCGGCACGATAAGCTTGGCGCCGGGCGGCTCGTCTTCCGGCCCCATTTCCCAGGCAATGCCCCGGCTGCGGACCGGCTTCAGGGCCAGCATCTGGCCGCGCGGCAGGCTCGCCTTTTCGCGGGCCAGGAACGGGATGGACTGGCGCAGGTTGTTGAGCAGATTCAGCCGTGACATCGGGTACGCTCGACGATCTTGTCCACCACGTCTGGCTGCGGGCGGCGGCTGAAGGACTGGACCAAGTGGACTTTGTTGCTTTCGGGGCACTCCCAGATGCGCGCTTCAAAGTGGGTGGCGGGCATCTGGAGCCGCGTGATCTGCGGCAGAGCGTGAGACCCCCAGTAGGACAGGCCCGTCCGGCGCCCGGTCAGGGCGAGGGCGGGATGGCCCTGGGCGGTCGCCTCGCGGGCCTCGTATTTGAGCTGCCCTTCCAGGGCCTGGTTCTTCTGCCGGAACCACTGATCTAAGTAGGCGCCGCGGAGCTGGACATTGGCGACGCCCCACTGCTCCACGGTGAGGGAGTCCATGGAGTTGCCGCGCACGAAGGGGAGCTGAACATAGATGTTCATTAATTGCGGCTTCGTCTTGAGGCTGTAGTCGCTCGGCGTCTGGGTATGCAAGTCGTACAGGGACCAGACGCGCCAGTCAGCGTCGGCGGCGTGGCATTCCAGGGTTTGCAAGGCATCGGAGGCCAAACCGCCGAAGTCGTCCCGGACGCCCCCGACGACTTGGGCGATGATGACGCGCATGCACTCAGAGCAGTGCCAGATGCGGCCGACTGCCTTGCGATCGGCCTTCCAGGTGAACGAGCGCGTGCCGGTCCGCTCCGGGTGGCGCGAGTCCTGGATCGCCTTCGTCTGACTCACGGTGGCAACCTTCTGCCGCCGCGCGCTCTTCTCGATGGAAGCGAGGTAGAGGGCGAGGCGCTTTTCCAGGTCGGCGTCCGTGACTTTGCCCTTGACGGGTATCCAGCGGACGTCCACGCCCAGGACGCCGTGCGCCTGGAACTCGCTGTTGTCCAGACGCAGGCTGCCCGCTTTGGCATCGCCGCCATAGGAGACCAGGTTCCAGGCGGGCGGGGCGAGCATGGTCAGCCCCTGCCAACCCATCGTCTTCCAGTCCTTGCGGCCCGAGGGGCGGCTGATTTCTTGTCGTACTAATGTTGTCACAGGTTGTATACGCAGTTCGGAAAGGATAGGTCACCAGACCTAACCCCGGCGCGAGCGCCGACCCTTCCCTGTTAGGGAAGGGTGAGGATAGAGTTAGAGGGCGGGTTTAGATTCATAAGGTGCAGAAGTTAAGATGGTTTTCAACACGCTGGCGATGTCGTTCTTGATGCTGTCGTTGGTGAAGCGCAGGACGCGCAGGTTGTGCGTGGACAGGACTGCGTCGCGCTCCCGGTCATATTCACCCTGATGCTGATGTACCCTGCCATCACACTCCACGATGAGCCGCGCGGCGCGGCAGTAGAAGTCGGCGATGAAGCCGTCTATGACCTGCTGGCGACGGAAGTGCAGGCCGCCCAATTGGTTCCTCCGAAGCCTCTCCCAGAGCAGCGCCTCCGCCTCCGTCATCGCCTGCCGCATTTGCAAAGCAAGCGCCTGCTTCACCGCGTCTCGCTGCGCCCGGACGATCTTATCTTCTGTGATCTCACCGCCCTCAACTCCACCCTCTTCCATGACCATTGCCTCCTTGTTATCTTGTCTTCACCCTTCCCTAACAGGGA
>JANOOM010000450.1:0-2482 GCA_031421335.1 Armatimonadota bacterium | reverse complement strand
TGCCGGTGCCGGTCTGCGCGCCGGCCAGAACGTCACGCCCTTGCAGGATGGGGGGAATGGCCTGGGCCTGCACCGGCGTCGGCGTTTCGTAGCCAGAGTCGGCGAGGGCGCGTAGAAGTTCGGCGCGCAGGCCGAGCGAGGCGAATGACGGGGTGCCCGGAGGCGTGACGACAGAAGGCATGAAGACAGGATACCCCAATCGAGACCCTAACCCATCCCGGCGGGGTACAATAAGCCGGAGGTGCCGGCAATGGACCGTCGCGTTTTTCAAGCTGAGGCAACGAACGGCAAGGCGCACCGGCGCACGTCGCTCCGCATGGCGGCGGCCGTGCTGCTGGCGGGCGCACTTGCGATCTGGCACCTGCGCGGGGGCGGGCTGCCCCTGGACCGGAACCAGCAAATGGCCCTGCTGCTCGCCCTGCTGACGGCGTGCTATCTGTACGCCCGTGTCCGTTTGAAGCGGTCGCAGAAGTCCCTGCGCCAGACGCCGCCGCCCGCCGCCGCCCGGCGGCCTGCCCGCCGCGTTTCCTTCCCCGCCGCCCCGCCCGAGGAGACACCCCATGAGTCGCATGATCAATGAGCTGAAACGGATCGTCGGTGATGACGGCGTGCTGGCCGAGAAGGGCGAGCGGGCCGTCTACGAGAACGACGCTTACCCCTTGGAAAAGGCCGCGCCACTTGCCACCGTCCTGCCGCGCACGACCGCGCAGGTGTCCGAGGTTGTCCGAGTGTGCGCCCGTCACAATATCCCCTTCGCCCCGCGCGGGGCCGGGACCGGCCTCGCAGGTGGGACATTATGCCCCGGCGGCATCTTGATCGGCGTCGCCCGCATGAACCGGATTCTGGACATTGACCTGCGGAACCGGCGCTTGACCGCCCAGGCGGGGGCCATCAACATCGCCCTGACGAAAGCGGTGGCCGCCGAGGGCTATCTGTATGCCCCCGACCCGTCCTCGCAGGGGGCCAGCACGTTGGGCGGCAACATCGCAAACAACGCGGGCGGGCCGCACACGCTCAAGTACGGCGTCACCGCCAATCATGTTTTGGCTGTCGAGCTGGTCCTGCCGGACGGCGAGGTCGTCACGCTGGGCGACAAGACCGAGGACGTCAACGGCTACGACCTGCTGGGGCTTGCCCTCGGGTCGGAGGGCACCTTCGGCATCGTGACCGAGGCCACGGTCCGCCTGACGCGCGCCCCGCAGGCCGTGCGGACCCTGCTGGCCGTTTTCGACACCGTGGACGACGCCACGCTGGCCGTCTCAGAGATCATCGCCGGGGGCATCGTCCCGGCCGCCCTGGAGATGATGGACGCCGTCATCTTGCAGGCCGTCGAAGACGCCTTTCACTTCGGCTTCCCGCGCGACGCCGGGGCCATTCTCATCATCGAGCTGGACGGCCTGGAAGCCGGCCTGGAAGCGCAGGCCGACCGGGTCCGCGCTTTGTGCGGGGCGAACGCCGCCCGCGAGGTCCGTCAAGCGCAGACGCCCAAGGACCGGGCCAATCTGTGGGCCGCCCGCAAGAAGGCCGTCGGGACTCTGGGCCGGCTCGCGCCGTCGTGCGTCACCCAGGACTGCGTCATCCCGCGTTCCAAGCTCCCCCAGGTTTTGCGCGCCATCGCCGCCATCGGCATCAAGTACGACCTCCGCATCGCCAACGTCTTCCACGCCGGCGACGGCAACCTGCACCCCGCCACCCTGTTCGACGAGCGCAACCCCGACGAAGTCAAGCGCGTCATAGCCGCCTCGCACGAGATTTTGGAGCTGTGTATCGGCGTCGGCGGGACTTTGACGGGCGAGCACGGCATCGGCGTCGAGAAGCGCGACCACATGCCTCTGCTGTTCCCGCCCGAGACCCTGCGGACGATGGAAGAGGTCCGGGCCGTCTTCAACCCCTTGGGCCTGTGCAACCCCGGCAAGGTGCTGCCGACCTCGCACGGCTGCGCTTACGATTTCCAGCCCCGGACGGGGGCGCTGAGTGTATGAGCATATTACAGATGGGCGGGAGTTGGCGGGAACTCAGGAGCGGATCGCCTACTTCGAGCGCCTGCTGGGGCAGCTGCGCGCGACGGCGACGCCGGAAGAGTTCGGGATGATGGCGGGCGGCTACCGCATGGAACTGGAACGGATGCAGGCGGAACTAGCACAAACAGTTTTATGGAGTAATAAGGTATAACTTCTAAACTGGGCACGATATTCGCGGAAAATCCGTAAATCAATTGCCAATTTTTGTGAGAATACCATGCTTATCGAATTCACTGTCGGCAATTTTAAGTCATTTCGTGACAAGACTACCTTCAGCATGATCGCCGCGAACCTGACGTCTGATGATCCTGCTCTGGACCGGGACAATGTTATCCCAGTCAGGAAAGATCTGCGGCTGCTAAAGTCAGCGGCGGTGTACGGGGCGAATGCAAGCGGCAAGAGCAACTTGGGAGTGGCACTACGGTTTGTGCGAGATTTTGTGCTAGAGTCATCGCGCGAAA
>JANOOM010000449.1:0-6861 GCA_031421335.1 Armatimonadota bacterium | reverse complement strand
CCTATTGGGGCGCCGCTGCTCGCTGTCGCGCTAGGCAGTGACTTCTACAGCCCATCGTACTTAGAGTAGCCGCGCTCGGCCCAGTAGTCCGGCGGCTCGGTCTCCAGGTACTCGATGCCCGTAATCGCCTTGATGTTCTTGAGGCCGAGTTTCATCGGCACCATCAGGCGCAGGGGGGCGCCGTGCTCGACCGTCAGGGGGACCATCTTCAGGTCGGCGTCGTTCTGGTGGGTCGCGAGCAGGGTCTGCGGGTGCTGGGCGGTGGGCAGATCAATCGAGACATAGTAGGGGTCCGAGTTGCCGTCGCTGTCCAGGTTGACGCTGGACGTCAGGCTGACCCACTTGGTGCCGGGCCTCGGCGGGTACGCCTGGAGGAAGTCGGCGAAGCGCAGGCCACCCCAGCCGGCGATCATGCTCCAGCCCTCGACGCAGACCAGGCGGGTGACCTGGTCCAGGCGGCTGTATTCGTCGGTCAGGCGGGCGATCATGGGCGCGGTCAGGTGCTCCTCCTTGCCGGACGCCAGGCCCTTGACGGTCAGGGACCAGTCGGCGAGGTAGTCGGCAGGGTCGGGGGTCTGGCCGTCGTAGTTGTTGCGAAGCTCGCGGGCGGCCTGCGACAGATCGTAAGTCGGGACGCGCCGGTCAGGCGAGTAAAGCGCGGCGGCCACATCGTCGTCGAAGGTCAGGACGCGGCTCAAGAACTTCTGCTTGACCGGGTCGGGGGCGGCGGGCGGCTTGAAGCCCAGCCGCGTGCGCGTCTCGTCGGGCAGCACCCACAGGAACCCGGCGGCGAGGGCGGCCATGCCCGCGCCGTAGATCAAAAAGTCGCGGCGGGTCTGCGATTTCCTCTTGCCGTCGGGGACGAAGAAGGGCAATGGGGGCGTCTCGGCCAGGCGGCTTGGCGCCTCGTCGTCGGCGGGCTGGGCGGCGGCCAGGGCGGCGGGGGCGGGGCGGCGCTGCGGCTGACGCGCCCTCATGCTGTCTAGATGGTCCACGAGGTCTGTGCGCGCTTGGTGCGAGGCGCCGGGGGCTTTGATCTCGGGGAGCGGCTTCTTATTTGCCATGACTTTGTCCTTCTACGCGGTCTGACCAGCCGACGACCATGGAGCGGAACGTGTCCCAGCCGTCGGCGAACACCAAAATCACATGGGGGATGACAAACGCCATGAACACCCAGGTCAACCAGAAATGCCACACGCGCGCCAGATCGTAGCCGCCGAAGATGGCTTGCAGCCAGCCAAGCTGGTCCGGCTTGTGGATGGCCCAGCCCGTCAGGGCCGACAAAGTCGCCATGACCGGCATGGAGAAATAGGCCAGGCGCTGCAAGGCGTTGTATTTCGTCTTCACTTCCGGGTGCGGCCAGGGGCGGCGCAGTGCCTTGGCGAAGGGCAGGCCGACGTAATAGATCTGCATCCGGGCGGCGTTCTTGAGGTCGCCGCGCCGGGGCAGCAGGGACTTGTAGCCGCCACCTAAACCCAGCCCAACGAGGTACAAAACGCCAATCAGGATGAACAAGTAGGCGAAGATCCAGTGGATCGTCAGAGCCTCAGCGAGTATGCCGGTCCCGAGGCTGAAATGATCGTAAAGCCAGGTCGTGCTGTAGTGACCGGCGGGCGTGGTGGCGTCCACCCACGAATCCGGGGTGCCGTAGGAGTGCCGCCAAGGTTCGTGCCGGGCCACGAACAGGCCGATATCTGCCAGATAGTCGGTGTTGCCGCCGGATGCCTCATGCGGGGCGTGATGGTAGACGGGCGCGGCCCAGTAGATGGACAGACCCGACAGGGTCAGCCCCAGCAGGGCCGGGATGTTTGCCCAGTGCGTCCAGCGCACCAGCCAGTGATGCTTGCGGACGACGGCCTTCTTTTCGTAGGAGGCGGGCCGGCTCGTGTCCCGTATGATGGTCGCCATGGTTTGCCTCGTTCTCTAAGCGCGCCGCAGGGTGGTGCGCGTCATGTCCTGGTCGGCGACGCTGTAGTATAAGTAGATCTTGCCGTCCACCTCGACGGCGGAGGCGGCGAAAGCGATGTCGGTCCGGTCCCCCTCAGGGACGGGCGGGACGATGACCGGGTTGTCCCCGCGCGCCACGACGCGGGTATATTTGGCGTCGAAGGCCACCCAGCCGATGCGCCAATGGGCATCCCGCGTCGCGCCGTTGTAAAACATGACCGGCCGCTCGGGGTCCCCTGTCAGGACCGGGCCGGTGCTGAGGTGCCAGTCGTCCCACTTGCCGGGCCGCGCCTCGAACAGCGGCACCTGCACCGTCCACGGCCCGCCCACATGGGGGGCGGCGGCGATGCCGATGCGGGAAGCATCCCCGGCGGCGTACTCGAAGAACAAGCGCCACGTCCCGTCTTCTACATTAACAACCGTGGCCTCTTTTGGGTTCGCCGTTTCCGCCGTGGACGGCAGCCGGATGCCCCGTTTTTCCAGGTGCGCGCCGTCCGGGCCGGTCGCCAGCAGGAGCTGGCCCTGTCCTTTTTCCTGGTTCCAGCCGCTGTAGTAGACGTAGGTGACGCCGTCCCAAATCGCCACGGTCGGGTCCTCGCAGCCGTCCCGGTCCTCGGCACCCGGACCGGGCGCGAGGCACGGGGCGTCGTCCATGGTGAAGCGGAGGCCGTCGCCCGAAACGCCGTGGTAGACGCGGGCGGTCTTCAGGGCCGGCACGTCGTCCCGGCGCGGCACGGCCCGGATCAGCGCCTCCCAGCGCGCGCCGTTCTGCCAGACGAACGGGCTGAGGGTGTACATCTCGGATAGGGGCGGCTTGCAGTCCAGCGCTAGCCGCTCGGTCGTTTCTATCTCGAAGTGGCTCATATCCATATGTTCTTTACCAGCTCTTTCGGACCGCTTGCAGCATCGCGGTCGTGGCCGCCCGGCTCTTGTAGTCCTGGTTGACGTAAGCATAGACGATCTTACCGCGCTTGTCAATGACGAAGGAGCCGGGCTGGTGGGTCATCGAGCCGGGGTACAGGCCGGCGTATTTCTTCGCCGCCGCACCGTCCGGGTCGGACAGGAAGGAAACGAAGCCGAGGTGTTCGGCGTCCCGCATTTGGTTCAGCTTGACGCCGTCCTCGTTGGAGATCGCGTATACCGCCGCCCCCGCCCGTTCGAAGTCCGCCCGGTGGCGGCTCAGGTCGGCCATCTGGCTGTGGCAGTAGGGGCACCAGACGCCCCGGTAGAAGACGAGGACGACCGGTTTCGTCCCAAGGACCCGGCTCAGGTCAACGCTCTTGCCGTCCGAGCTGGTGAGCGTGAACGGAGCCGCGACCTTGCCGACCCAGCCGCTGGAGTGGTCGGCAGTGTCCATAAGCGCCTGGGGCTTCTGCGCGAGGGTCGGCCCCGCCAAGAGCAGGCAGAGCGCGAGCGGTGCCGAAATGGGGATTCGTATCTGGGTTTGCATGGGGTGTCCAGTCGTCGGGAGAGGGAAAAAAGACAGGAGGGCGGCGGGCTGAAAGGGCCGGCGCCCTCCCGCGCTTGATGGCCCTAGTGAGCCACATTGTCCTGAGCCACCGTCGAGGTGGATACCAGGGCGAGCGCGGCGACGGCCGTCGCGGGTGGGCGAATCTTCATCGTGTTTCTCCATGGCCCCGCCGGACGGGGGTGTTCACGGTGGCAGGCTGTGGCCCGCTCCATCAGACATTACAATCGGGCCGCAGGGATAAGTTCCATGTTCGCGCTGTTCCAAGAAAAAAGCAGCCCAGGACCGTAATTGTCCAGGGCTGCCTCTTCATGCGCGGGGCGGAGATTGGGAGGGTGGGGTCCCCCTGCCCTCTTTCCAATCCCTATCCTCTTCGCCTCTCTTCGCATCCTTTTCCCTTCAGGCCGATCACCCTCGCTTGGCGAGGAGCCGCGCCGCGCTTGCCTTGGCTTCGGCATCCTGGGGGAGCAGAGCCGAGACTTCCTGCCATTCAAAAATGGCGCGCGATAGGTGGCCGTGTCCCTGGCACCATTGCGCCAGCTTCCGGTGTCCGGCCGCCTCACCCGGCTTTTCCCCCGCCGCAACCACGAGGTTGTCGTAAGTCTCCCCTTCCGCGCGCCCGCGCGCCGCCTCGGCCAGCAGTGCCATTCCCCCCACCCGATCTCCCTGTTCGATCCGAAGCCGGCCCAGGTTGTAGCCGATCAGGGCGTCACCAGGGGCCAGCGCGTGGGCGTGCTCCCACTCGCGGCGCGCATCCGCGCCCGCGCCGGTGTCGCGATAGGCCAGTCCCAGCGTATCATGCGCCCCAGCGTTGTCAGGATCAAGGATGAGGCACTGACGTGCCGACTGCACGGCGGCGGCGATGTCCGGCGCCGCCCCCGCGCCCCGCGTCTGCGCCTGGCCCAGACGGATGCGGGCCTGCTGCGCGTACAGCATCGCTTCCTGTGGGGCAAGCTCCAGAGCGGCCCCGACCGCTTCCAGGGCCTCGGCGTTGCGCCCCTGGGCGGCGCGGCTCTCTGCCAGCAGGGAGAGGATGTGCCAGTCGCCGGGCCGCAGGCGATCCGCCGCCGTCAGCTCACGCTCGGCGTCTTTGTAAGCGCCGGACTGGTCCGCGGCGAGTGCCAGAGCCAGGTGCGGCTCCGCCGAGGTCGGCAGGGCGCGCGCCGCCCGGTTCAGCAGCACCAGTCCTTGCGCCTGCCACCCGATCTGCATGTCCAGGACGCCGAGCCGCAGACCGGCCTGGGGCGAGGCCGGGGCGAGGCGCACGGCTTGACGCGCGAGGGCCACCGCCCGGTCAACGTAGCCAATCTTCTGGTACAGCTCGGCCGCTGCACTTGACAGTTCGGGCGAGCGCTCGGCGGCCGGTTCTAGGGCGCGGAGCTGCGCCGCCGCGCCGGGGAAGTCTTGGTTCTGGGCGAGTTGTGAGGCGAGGGCGAGGTCGGCGTTGGGGTCGGTGGGGGCGGCGCGCTGGGCGTCCTGAGCTTGGCGGAGGGCGTCGCGGCTCTGTTCGAGCTTCAAGACCTGCGCCTGCTGCTGGGAAGCGTCCCGCCGGAGGGCGGCGGCCTCGCGCCAGTTGCGGAGCTGCCAGGGCAGGGAAGCGAGAAACGCCAGCAGTACCAGGGCAAGGAGCACGAGAAGGATGCGGTTTTGTGGCGACGCCCCACGAGGAGGACTCGTGGGGCGCGTGGCCGGAGAGTGGCGGGTCATGCCTCACCTGTCAACTATTGGGCTGTCATGTCGCCTGACACGCCATACAAGTGGATGGTAGTCTGGACAGCTCGCAGGAACTTGGTGTGTCCGTCGGCGTAGCCAATGTTGTTGCCCGTCTGGGCGTGGCGTGCATAATTATCCCATGCTGCCTGTGGCTGCGCGTGCCAGGCACCATTGGCGCTACCATCATAATAGCCGGGGATATTGTTGTTGCCCGAGGGCCAGGCAACGCGCGTGATGTGGTACTGCTGGGCAGGATCGCTCGTTTTGTTACCTGCCGCGTTGAGGGCCTGCCATGCACCATAGCCATCGGTCCCACTCAACAATGTGTTGCAGTCGGCGACGACGAACGTCTCGGAAGGAGCGTCCATCTGTGCCAGGGCGGGATTCGAGTCGAACAATGGCTCATTGCCCCCGTAGCTGGGAACGGCTTGTTGAAGGGCTGGGTCAAGGCCATTCGGCGTTTCGTACTTTCCATTGTCTGTGAACCAGTAGCCGAAGGCGCCGCGGTTGTCGGTGTTGGAGTCATCGGGGCAGTGGTAGACGCCAGCGCTCTTGACGAAGGGATAGATGGCGTTGACCCACAACGTAGCCGCATTGTTCTTGTTGGCGGCGTTGCCATAGCCGCCACCGCCTGAGTAGCTCTGGCCCCACTTCCACTGCGGGAACTTCTCGTCGGCGTCTTGGGAATACTGCGTCAGCCCCAAAGTAAGCTGCTTGATGTTGGAGGCGCAGGAAGCGCGGCGGGCGTTCTCGCGGACCTTCTGGAAGACTGGGAACAGGATTGCGGCGTGGATCGCAATAATAGCGATGACGACGAGAAGTTCGATCAGCGTAAAACCGTTACGCGCGGGGCTGGATGTTTGCCTTGTCTTCATGGAAGTAGCTCCCTTACTACGGACACTAGGATGTATTAGTTGCTGTAATCATGTCATATTTGCCCCCATTGTGTCAAGGGCTATTTTTCGGGGCGTTCAAGGACAGGAAGGCCGGAGCCAGCTCTTTTTCTACTCTCCAGAATTGGGGGCCGGGCGCGATCCTCGCAGGGCAGCCGTACCCATCAAGGCAGTCGGGCGGTGCGCGGGGCTAGGGCGGAAGGAACCCGGCCCGCGTCGGGCAGGCCGGTGATGCGGAGGGTGACGATCTGGTCGTGGCCGACCGGGAAGGAGACGGTGCGGCCCCCCACGCTGGTAGTGAGCGCGCGCTTGTGGACGGGCCGCTCCAGCAGGTCGGTCTCCTGCACATGGACGGGGACGGAGAAGGAAAGGCGGGCGACGGCATTGTGGCCCTGGGTCTCGAACAAGCGCAGGACGTAGCCCGGCCCGTCTTCGCAGTGCTTCAGGGCGCCCGCCACGAGGTCCGGGCCGCCCGACAGGGACACGGGGGGCGCGGCCAAGCTCCCGGCGTGGGCGGCAGCCGCGACGGCGTACAGGGGAACGTTCATGGCGAGACCCGCCTGTTCGGAGCGCCCGGTGCGCCAGTCGCCGGCGTGGGGCAGGAGCGAGTAGGTGAAAGTCTGAAGGCCCTCATCGGGGTTCGGGTCGGGGTCGTGGGAAGACCGCAGCAGGGTCAGCCGGAAGGTGTCCCCGTTCGTGTCCGAGCCGTACTTGCTGTCGTTCAAAACGGACAGGCCGTAAAGCGGCGCGGGCGGCGCGGCGCGGCCCAGCGTCAGGGCGAACAAGTGGGCGGCTGGGTTATGCGGCAGCAGGACGCGCACGACTGGGGCACCCATTGGG
>JANOOM010000448.1:0-2452 GCA_031421335.1 Armatimonadota bacterium | reverse complement strand
AGCTTGCAGCGGCGCGGACAGGTCCGTAGAGGCGGGCGCGTTCGGGTCAGGCGGGATAAGCTGACTCAGGCCGGTTGCTGGGATGCCGGCGTCGGCGCCGTCAAGGGGCGTGAAGCCACGGCAGAAGCCCAGGGTGCTGTCGCCAACGTAGACCCAGTCCGTCATGATCTTGAAATTGGGTCCGACCGCAATTCCTTCCGCAGCTTTGGCCGTGATGTAGGCAGTCTTCTCCGTCGCCGTCAGGAGGTCGGTCGTCTCGGTGGCGGCGACTGTCGGCGACGAGAACGGCCCATAACTGGTGTAGACTTTGTCCAGGCGGATGAGCGGGTAAGCCTGCCCGGCGATCGGGTTGGAGATCGGCGTGGCGCTGTAGTCGAAGAACGAGCTGCCGGCCGTGACAAACACCGACCCGCCGTTGCCGCCCGATGAGGAGCCGTTGGTGATCAGGACCGGGGACGACTGGAAGATCGAGCCGTCGAAGGACAGCTGCCGGTAGACCTGGCGCTGGGTGTCGGTTCCACCATCTATGTTGATGGCGTAAAGGGCGGTGTCGTTGACGCCGCGCGTGGCGATGTAGAGCATGGGCACGGAGCGGCCCTTGACGTCCGCGCCGGTCGTGTCGGTCTGGGTGTAAGTGCTGCCGTCGCCGTTCAGAATGTTGCTCGGGAACTGGACGAAACCGATAGCAGGCGTGGCGTGCAGGAACGATCCCATCGGCGCAAGCTTGTTCACCGTGGATGGTTCACGGATCGTGTCGTTCGCCGAGAGGTTCGGGTCATTGGCGGAGGGGAAGGCCCAAACGCCTGTTGGCGAGTTGGTCGGAGTGCCGACGGTGCCATCGAGGTTCACGGCCCAGACGCGGCCCGTCTGGTTCTCGTCAGGCCGTGTCGTGGCTCGCACGCCGTTCGTGGTCGTCTCCAGGCCGGAATTGGCGGCAAAGTAGACGCGCGTCCGCCGGACCGCCGACGTCTCGTGCGTGTTGGTGAAGACGACGGGCGAGCCGCTGATGTTGCCGAGGGCAGGCCGGGCCTGCTTGTTGCTGCTCGTGTGGGCGCCCCCCCGGGTCGTGTCGTAGGCGTCCGGGAACGACCAGTGGGCCGTGTCGGTGCTGCTGGTCTGCGGGCGCTGGCCGACGTTGTAGTTGGCCGAGCCGGGAGTCGTGCCCGCCGCGACCGGGTTGGTCTGGCCATTGTTGCCGGACGGCCCGAGCAGCCCGTCCAGGGCGTAAAGGCGCCCGACGTTCGAGTTCGCCTCCATCTCATGCGCCGAGCCGATGAAGACCGTGGGCACATAGCTGTAGGTGCTCGGCACGCCCCCGGTTCCGACCCCGGTTTGAGTGACTATGGTGTGTATGGAGGGTGCGGACTCGATAGCGGCGAACGAAGTGTTATTGGGCGAGTTGGGTTCCGGCCCGCGCAGGGTGAACCACCACATCGGCTGCGGCGTCGGCACGAAGGTGTCGGCCGGGTTGTATTGCGGGTCCGCCGTGCCATTCGGCAAGGTCGCATAATGACCGGCGGTTCGCCGGATGTCGAGGCTGCTGTTGAACTTCTCCCCGGACGCCTGGAAGGCGGCCAGCGTGGCCCCGCCCGTCGGGACACCGAGGGCGTCCAGCGCGTAGAGGACGCCGTTGCTGTTGCCGACGTAGACGATGGCGTTTGAGACCGGCTGGCCGGCGACGACCGGGATACTGCCGGTCGCGTCCGAGGCGGTGGGGACGTTCGGGTCCACAAAGACCGTCGCGGAGGCCGTGTTGAAGGCGGCGGGGACCGGCAGGTCGGAGTTCAGGTCGGTGGTCTTCTTGACTGCACCTGCCATGTCCTTCGGCGCGTTCGGGTCAGGCCGATAGACCCAGTAAACGCCGGTCGTGCCGACGTGGGTGGCATATCCGGCTGCGTCAACCTGGAGAGGGGCATTCGTCGGCAGCCCGTTCGGCCCGGTGAAGGGCGCGTAGGAGGGCTGCGCGCCGTAGATCGGCTGGCCGTTCACGTCCAGCGAGTTGAAGTTGCTGGTGCCGTCCCCGTTGCCTATGGCGTCCAGGCAGTAGAGCAGGCCGTTGTTGTCGCCGACGATCACGACCAGTCGGTTCGCGTACTTGGTGGGGGTTGCGCCGGTAGCAGGCGCGATCAGGACGTTGACACGCGCGACGACCGGCGAGGAATAAACCGCGCTGGAGTCGCCGGCCAGTGTGGAGGGGATCTCGTAGCGCCACACGACGCCGCCGGTGAAGCCGTCCACGCAGTAAACGGCGCCCTTGCCGTTGCCTGTGGACAGGCTCACCGAGTCGGCCACGACGTAAGTATTTGCGGGCGGCTGCCCAGTACCACCGGTGACGTTGAACAGGTTGATCTTGATGTTCTGGCCGGCCGTCAGTGTCGTCAGCGCCCCCGTGGGCAGCGTGACGATGCGGTCCGTGCCGAACGTCTGCTGGCTGACCGTGACCGGACCGCTG
>JANOOM010000447.1:0-3410 GCA_031421335.1 Armatimonadota bacterium | reverse complement strand
ATGAGGGATAAAGTTATATCAGCCGCCGCGAAGCGACTTCGCCGTCGCTCGACACGAGCCATTCACGGGAGCAGCCTCCGGCGCAGAAGGCGGCCGGGTCCTCGCCGCCGTCCAAGACGGCCACCCAGCAGCGGGCGCAGCGCGTTCCGGGCGCGGGGCCGTTGTTTTCGATCTTCAGGCCGGGCGCGCTGGACTCGCGCAGGGTCACCTGGGAGACCAGGAACAGCGACGGCAGTTGATTCAGATACGGATGGAGGGTGGCATAAGTTTCCCCGTCCGCCGTCAGCGTCACGGCCAGCTCCAGGCGCTTCTTGACACCCTCCAGCGCCTTGTTGACCTGCTCGCGGACTTCGAGCAGCGGCTCCCAGCGTGCTTCCAACTCGTGCGAGCGGACGTCGGCGCGGTAGGACGGCATGGCGGCGAGCAGGACGGAGGCGGGCTTGCCGGCCACGGGGAGCTTCTGCCAGACTTCTTCCGCTGTGAACGAGAGGATCGGGGCCAGCAGGCGCGTGAGCGTGCTCGTGACCTCGTACAAAACGGTCTGGGCCGACCGGCGCTCGTGCGAGTCGGCGCCCCACGAGTAAAGCCGGTCCTTCAAGACGTCTAGATAGAAAGCGCTCAGGTCCTGCGCGCAGAACGACAGCAGGATCTGGGCGACACGCGGGAACTCGTAAACGTCGTAGGCCGCCGTGCAGCGGTGGACGACCTCGTTGAGCTTGTGCATGGCCCAGCGGTCTATTTCTTCCAGCTCGTTCAGAGGGACGGCGTTCAAGACCGGGTCGAAGTCGTACAAATTGCCCAAGGTGAAGCGCAGGGTGTTCCTGAGCGTCCGGTAATTGGTCGCCATCTGCTCCAGGATCTTGTCGCCGACCCGGACGTCGGCGAAGTAGTCCGACATGCAGACCCACAGCCGCAGGACGTCCGCACCGTATTTCTCGACGACGACGGAGGGCGCGACGCCATTCATCTTGGATTTAGACATCTTGCGGCCCGCCTCGTCCAAGGTCCAGCCGTTCGTGATGACCGAGCGGAACGGGGCGGCCCCTTTGGTCGCCATGCCGATCATCAGCGAAGCATTGAACCAGCCCCGGTGCTGGTCGCCTCCTTCGAGATAAGCGTCGGCCGGATAGGACAGGCCGGGCCACTGCTCTAGGACGGTGCGGCAAGTCGAACCCGAGTCGAACCAGACATCGAAGATGTCGGTTTCTTTGACGAACTCGGTCTCGCCGGTGTCGGGGTGCTTGAAGCCGGCGGGCAGGATGTCTTTTACGTCCGTCTCAAACCAGGCATCGGTGCCGTGATCGGCGACGAGGGCGCGGACATAGCCGACGCTTTCTTTGGTCAGCAGCGGCGTGCCCGAAGGCTGGGCGTAGAAGACGGGGATGCCGACACCCCAAGCGCGCTGGCGTGAGATGCACCAGTCGGGGCGGCCCTCTACCATGGCTCTGATGCGGTTCTTGGACTCTTCGGGGAACCAGCGGACGCCGTCTATGGCTTTGACAGACTTCGCGCGGTGGCCCTTGTTGTCTATGTCCACGAACCACTGCGGGGTCGCCCGCTGAACCAGAGGGTCGTGCGAGCGCCAGCCCATCGGGTAGGAGTGCGTGTATTCCTCGCGCGCCAGCAGGGCGCCGGCATCGGCGAGCCGCACCATGACCTTTTCCTGGCCCGCGCCCAGCTTCTCGCCGGTGAGATCGGCCCCAGCCTCGTCGTTAAAAAAGCCGTCATCGGTCAGGACTTGCAGCAGGGGCAGCAGATCGCCGCCGTCCTTGTGGCCACCCGCTGTCCAGCGGGCGTTGCGCTTCAAGACGGTCTGGTAGTCATCCTTACCGTGTCCGCCAGCCGTGTGGACGACGCCGGTGCCATCGGTGGTCGTGACGTAGTCAGCGGGCAGCACGGGCGACTCGCGCGAGAGTAAGGGGTGCTTGAAGACCAGGGTTTCCAGGCTGTTACCCGGCGCGAGCAGGGCGGACCCCTTCAGTGTCCGCACGACGGACCAGCCGGTGAAGCCCGCAGCAGCCATGGTCGCGCCCAGTCGTGCTTCGGCCAGCAGATAGGAGTCGCCCTGATGCTCGGCGACGACGTAATCGAGGTTCGGGCCGACGGCAAGGGCGACATTTGCCGGGATGGTCCAGGGCGTGGTCGTCCAGATGACCGTGAAGCAGCGGCTTGGGTCAGCCTCGCCGAAGACGCTGGCTTCGTCGCGTGCCAGTGGGAAGCGGACGTAGATGGACGGGTCGGTCCGGTCGGCGTACTCGATCTCGGCTTCGGCCAGGGCGGTCCGGTCGGCGAAGGACCAGAAGACGGGCTTGCGGTCACGGTAGACGAAGCCCTTGTCCACCATGTCGGCGAAGACGTCCAGCTCCTTGGCGGCCATCTCCTTGGACATGGTGAGGTAGGGATGGTCCCAGTCCCCCCGGATGCCCAGCCGCTGGAACTGCTCGGACTGCTTGCCGACCCATTCTTTGGCCACTTCGCGGCAGCGGCGGCGGATCTCCATACGGGTCGGCGCTTGGTTCTTCTCGCGGAACTCTTTGGCGACGAGGACCTCGATGGGCAGGCCATTGTTGTCCCAGCCGGGCACATAGGGGGCGGTGTAGCCTTCCATGGTGCGGAACTTGGTGACGACGTCCTTCAAGATCTTGTTGAAGGCATGGCCGATGTGGATGTCGCCGTTCGAGAAGGGCGGGCCGTCATGCAGGACGAAGGTCCCGCGCGCCGTGGTGCCTTTGAGCGAGGCATGATAGATGTTGTTGCGCTTCCAGAAGTCGAGCGTCAGCGGCTCGCGCTTGGGGAGGTTGGCGCGCTGCGGGATGGAGAACTCGTTGGTGTCCAGGCCGTCCAGGTTCTTGACATCGGGCTTGGGGACGTTCAGGGTCTTGCTGTAGTCGGGCTTGGCACGCTCAGGCGTCCCGGCGGGCACCGTGGCCGCCGGGTCGGTAGTGACTTCGGTCATGGGGTTTCCTCTCGATTAAGGGTCAGGGGCGGGCGGCTTAAAAGAGGTCCCCAATCACACGGCGTCGGCAGGAGAGTGCCGGCGCCGGTTCCATCTGACTTTCGCTGGTTGTGGTTCGTTTTCGCATTTTTCGCATGTGCTATTTTGCCGGTGAGGGCAAAGGCTTTGAGTCGGCGAGGGTCAATTTAGGGTTGTTTTGGCTGTCTTGGCTGGTGTACCACAGGCTCAGAGTGCCATTGGAAACGACGAAAAGCTCACTTGTGGTGCCTGACCCCTCGTGATAGATCATCGTGGTCGCCTGCGCTGCCGTGCCGGGTATCGGCGCTGCCAAGACTGGTGCCGGCCCCTGCCGGAAGAGCAGGACGCAGAGCGCCATCAGGATCAGCGTCAGAAGGACCTTCGTCGTTCGGTCAATAGACATGACAGCCTCTAAATCTTCCCATGCTCGCGGGCC
>JANOOM010000446.1:0-2597 GCA_031421335.1 Armatimonadota bacterium | reverse complement strand
CTGGCTTACCCATTTGTCGCCCGCCCATATGAGGCCGCCGGGAAACGTCTCACTGCTGTCGGCCACATATTGTAGCATCGCCATCCCGAGCTGCCGCTCATTAGACAGGCAGGCCGTGCGACGGCCCCGCTCGCGCACGGAGGCGAACACGGGAAACAAGATCGCCGCGATGGCCGCGATGATGCCGATGACGACGAGCATCTCGATGAGCGTGAAGCCGCGCTTTGGTGTGTCCATGCCTTCTGTAACGGGGAGGGAGCGCAAAGGGTTCGGGGCATGAGGAAGGGGCAGAAAAGGAGGGCAGGGAGACCCCGCCCCTACGTCATCCAGACAGGGCCATTCGGATAGGGCCATTCGGCCCAATCCGTGTAGGGGCGGGGTCCCCCGCCCTCCTTAAGCGTTTCGAGGCCAAAGCCAAGACCGACGACGCGGGCAAAGACAGCCATGTCCTGCTGACGCGCGTGGCCGACGGGACAACGCGAGAGCCGATCACGAGCTTTGACCAGTACCGGGCCGAGCTGATCGAGGAGGACGACCCCGGCCCAACGGTGCGGGCGGCCTGGAAGAAGTGGGGGAGCGGTGAAGCGAAAGTCGGTCCCTGAGCCTGCCGCCGGGCGGCGTCGGGACGTGCCACCTTCCAACGCCGATATTAGGCGTATTGCAACTTTTGCTGTTGGTGTGGGTCTATAAGAGAGAAGGAAGGCGGGGCGTGACATCCGAACAACAGACCCGCCTAAGGTGAACTGATGAACTCAGATCTTGCATATCTGGCGGGGATGGCCGTCATCTCCCTCGGCGTCCTCGCGTTTCTGCATGTGCGGCTCCGAAACGTCGCTGGGCCGCGCGAACGGGCTTTTCTGGGCCGAATGATCCTGCTCTCTCCGGCTGGCGGGATCGCCTTCGGTTTCTTGCTGTGGCTGGCGGCTGATGTCACTCACGCATCGGGGGGGATAGTGTTCGCGGCGATGTCCCCCGTGCTTCTCTGGCTGCCCGCGATCTTGCTCGGACGGCGGCTGAGGCAGCTTCGCAAAGAGGATGCCGCCTCGTGAAGCCACTTCCCGGAAGTGGGAGCCGAGAGGCGCCCAGAAGATAGGCTCAGAAGTCCCCCGCCCCCACGATCTGGGGCGGGGGCATTTCTGGGCGCTTCTAATAAAACCGGTAGAACGCCGTCACTGTGTCGCCCTTGACCTCGCAGTATAGGCCCACGCCGCAGTTCTCCAGCCGGTCGTTGACGTTCATCCACGACCGGGCGACCCCTTCGGGGCCGCCCGAGGGCAGGGCGCCGCCCGTCTTCACCACGACGATCGCGCCGTCCTCGGCCTCGCCCGGCCAGTCGGCGGCGAGGAAGACGTCATGGGAGAACTCCGACTCCGACAGGGCGAACTCTTGGGCGATGGCGCGGCAGACGGCCTCCTGCTCCGCCGGCTCTTCGGTCTTATCTTCCTTATCTGCCAAATCGCTGCTCCTTCCCCCGCATCATGCCGCCGCCCGCTTGGGCCACTTCGACTTTCACCTTGCGGCCCCGGATGGTCGCGTTTCGCAGGGCGATGACGACCTTCTGCGCGTCCGGGGCGGGCACCTCGACGAACGCGGTGCGGTCCAGGATGTCGATTGCCCCGATGGTGCGGCCCACAAGCCCGGCCTCGTTGCTGATGGCCCCCACCAGGTCGCCGGGGCGCAGGCCGTCCTGGCGACCGAGGCCGACGAACAGGCGGGTCATGCCGACTTCGGGCTGCTCCGAGTCGGCGTTCAGCTCTTCGGCGGCCTCGGCCGGGCCGGAGTGCTGGGACTGCCACAGCATCTGCAAGGCGGCGGCGGCGATCTCCGAGCTGTCGTACTCCTCGCCCAGCGCTTCCACGGTCGCCAGGTGCCCGTCGAAGGCGCGGGCGGCCAAAGTTTCGCGCAGGGACTCCTGGAACAGATCGCGGCGGCGGGCGGCGATGTCGGCGGCCGTCGGAATCCGGGCGGGCTTGATGGGCGTCCCGATCATCTGCTCGATGGCCCGAAGCTGCCGCCGCTCCCGGCCCTCGACTAAAGTGATGGCGTCGCCCGTCCGCCCGGCCCGGCCCGTCCGCCCGATGCGGTGGATGTACTGTTCGACGTCCCAGGGGATATCGTAGTTGATGACGTGGGTGACGGTCTCGATGTCCAGGCCCCGCGCGGCGACGTCGGTGGCGATCAGCAGGTCGGCCAGGCCCTCGCGGAAGCGGCGCATGACGCGGTCCCGGTCGGCTTGCCCCAGATCGCCGTGCAGGGCCTCGGCGCTGTAGCCGCGCAGGCGCAGGGCGTCGGCCAGGTCGTTTGTCTCCTGCCGCGTCCGGCAGAAGACGATGGTCGGGCCAGGCGTTTCCATGTCCAGCACGCGGGCGAGGGCTTCGAGTTTCCGGCCCGGCGCGACCTCGTAGTAGGTCTGGTTCGTCGTCTCGACCGTGCGCCGCTTGGCGTCAATGGCGACGTGGGCGGGGTTATTCAGGAACCTCTGGGCCAAACCGGCGATGCGCGGTGGCATGGTGGCCGAGAAGAAGGCCAATTGTCGGGGCGTCGGCAGTTCGGCTAGGATCGTCTCCATGTCCTCTAAGAAGCCCAGGGCCAGCATC
>JANOOM010000445.1:0-1970 GCA_031421335.1 Armatimonadota bacterium | reverse complement strand
CTGGTTTCGCGCACCGTCGCCGAGATGTCCGCACCGGGCGAGCTGATGCCCGATCGGTGTGCGTTACTGGTTCTGCCGCAGGCGCGCGCCCTGCCCGCGGCCCTCGCGCCCAACGTGTACGGCTACCTCAAAGCCGGGGGGCATCTGCTGGCGCTGGGAGTGCCCGCCTGGGGGACAGCGCTGATGGCGGAGCCGGGCGGACGGTGGGTCACGCCCGCCGGAGCCGGCGAGGCAGAGGCTTTGGTCCCCGCACCACACCCCGTCTTCGCCTTCGGCACGGCTGACCTAGCGGCCTGGCATCGGTCCAGCAATGACCTGACGACGCCGACTCAAGAGACCGCCGCGCCCGTTGAGGCGGAGGGACGGCGCGCGTCGGCCCTGCACGTCGTCATCTCGGACCTGAACGGGTGGGACACCTTCCTCTCGCCCTCGGTCACATCCCCCACCTTTCCCGACGGGCGGACGATGACCGTGTTCTCGGCGCGGGGCGGGCCGCACACCTCGGGCCTCTCCGTCGAGTGGGATGACAAGGACGGCTCGCGCTGGATCGCGACGGTCTCCCTGACGCCTCGCTGGCGGCGCTACAGCCTGCCGCCCTCCGCCTTCCATTCGTGGACGAACACCGACGAGCGCGCCCGACAGGGATTCCGGCCCGAAGACGCCGATCATCTGGCTGTCGGGCTGGCCTTCTCGCACACCGGCACGGTCGGCGGGAAGCACGAGTACTGGATCTCCCCCATCGGCACGGCGACTTCGGAGGAAGCCCCCGCCGCGCCGTCCGAGGCGCAGGATCTCGCGCCACTGGAGACACTGACACCCGCCACCAAGTTCTTCCCGATCCACGGCGCGATCCGGCTGGCGGGCGGGACGATCACGCCCCCAGCACTCCCCGAATCGGCCCAGCCCCGGCCAAGCGGCAGTGGTTATGCCAAGGGCCGCACCACCCGCTGGATATCGCTATTAGACGCCGAGGATGCCAAAACGGGTGAGTGGCGCGGGACGCTTGCCACGCTGCGCTTGTCCCTGCCCGTGCGGGGCGAAGCCGGGAGTGTTTGGGCCGCATGGACGCCGACCGAGGCAGGGTTTTATGAGCAGCCGACAGTCAAGAAGCTCCTGGCGCAGACGGCGGCGCGGATGCGTGACGGGCTGTTCCTGGCCGAAGGCGGGACCGACTTCTACACCTACTTCCCCGGCCAGCCCGGTCGTCTGGGCGCGCGGGCCGTCAACATAGGCGGCCTAAACAGCGAAACGCGCACCGGGGAGATGTCCGTCGCGGTCACGAACGCCGGGGGGCAGCCCGCCTTGCGAAAGACATGGCCCATCACGTTGACAGCCGGTGCTGCGGCCACGCAGGAGATCGCCTGGGACCCGCATGGCCGGTGGCCGGCGGGCGGCTACACCGTCACGACTACGCTGACCGAGGGCGGGCAGATCGTAGACACTCTGACCCACGCGGTCAACGTCTGGACGCCGCCGATGCGCCCCGACTGGGTCACGATCACGCCTGACGGCCACTTTGCCCTCGACGGCCGTCGGTGGCGCGTCAATGGCGTCAACTATATGCCCTCCTCGGGCATCGCCCAGGAGGACAGCGCCCTGTTCGAGCAGTGGCTGAGTGCCGCCGCATATGACCCCGCCGTCGTCGAGCGCGACCTGACCCATATCGAGGGGCTGGGCCTGAACGTCATCAGCGTGTTCCTATACGGCGAATCACCTCCCGCCCAGAACCTGCTGGACCTGCTGCGACGCTGCCGCATCCATCACCTACGGGTCAACCTGAGCCTGCGGCCCGTCGTCTCGACTTACTTGCAGGAGGCGGACCGGGACGAGGCGGAGCGGCGGGCGTGGAAGACGTTCTCCTCGATCATCACCTATTACCGTCTGGCGCAGAACGACACCGTGTTTGCCTACGACATTGATTGGGAGCCGGACTTCGCCCGCTATGGCCGCCAGCGGCGCACTGACGCCGA
>JANOOM010000444.1:0-3745 GCA_031421335.1 Armatimonadota bacterium | reverse complement strand
ACAATGCCGGTCACCTGCTGGTAGCGATCGTAAAGCGTTGGCGCCGCTGGGACCGGGCGCGGCGTCGGCGACCAGGTCCTGCCTTCGGTCAACTCCAGGACGAACGGCCCGCCCGAAAGCCGCGCGCCGGCTGGCACGGTCGCGCCCGGCGTGACCGCGAGTGGCAGCCCGTTCTGGCCCGAAGCCGTCCCCTGCCCTTCCACGACGAGGGCCGCGAGCGGGGTCCTCTCGCCGGACTCCAGGCGGACGGTCGCGCCGGGCTGCGCTGAGGCGGAGTCCGTAATGCGCTCCTCGTAGCGGCGCCAGGCCGCCCGCCGTGCGGTCACCTCGGACAGCAGCCGCAGAGAGGTCGCCGCCGCAAGCGCCAGGGAAAGCGGACTGCCGATAAGGGCGGACACGAGGATGTCGGGCAGGCCGAGCAGCAGGGTGGCGACGTCCCGCCCGACCAGCGACCTCAGCCCATTGCGGAGCGGCGGGAATGCTTGAACGACGTGGATCGCGCCCCCGACATACGATAAGGCCGGGCCGCCCGCGAGCGGCGCCCGCCCCGAAAGTCGCTGCACGGCCAAAAGCGTCAGGCCGAGCGAGGAGGCCGCCAGCCGCGTCGCGCTCTGCTGGAGTGGCAGGGGGTCAAGAGGGTGCGTCGGACGGTCCTCGCCTGGGATGTCGGGCAGCTCCACGTTGGCGACCTCGGAGATCAGGTCCTCGATGCCGAGCTGATGCGATGAGGTCCACTCGACCAGGACGCGCCCCGTCAGCACACTCGCCCGCGCTTTGACGCCCGGAAGCCGCTCCAGCCGCTCCACGACGCGACGCGCCGTTGCCGGATCGCGGTCCAGGCCGCGCACGGCGATTCGCGCGCGCCGCGTTTGCCCTTCCCACTCTTCCACGGCGGGCGGGGCGGGGGGCAGCGCTGCGCGCGCAGGGGATTGGCCGTTCCGGTGTTCGTCCGGTGCGGCGGCGGCTGAGGAGACCAGGCCCAAGATCGTTCGCCCATCTGTCAGGCCAGGCGTAAAACGAACTAGCACGTTGCCCGTATCCGGGTTTGCCTGCACGCTGTCAATGCCTGGCTGATGCCGCAGCGTGTTTTCGAATTCGCGCCGGTTCTGCGGGGTCAGGGCGGGTAGGTAAACGCGCACGCGGCCCGGCACGCTGTGGACAAGGCTCGGTTCTTGGGCAAGGGCAACGCTCATGGAAAAAACAGGTTCCTCAGACAATAGAAAGAAACGGGCTGCACAAAGCGGCCCGTTTCCGGCCTAACAATCCAAACAGTAGTCACGCGTGCGCGAGGTCCTAGCTGACTTCCTTGCGGCGGAGGGTCTGGGCCTCGGCCAGAATATCTTCCGCTTCCTCGCGCGCCAGCGCGACGTATTTGCGGACCTGGTGGCTCACCGCGGCGGCGAAGACGCCCAGGCGCTCGCCGGCCTGGTCCAGAGTTTCTTCCGCCCGCTCAGTGGCGGGACGCATCTGCGCCTCGACCTGCGCCACGGCCAAGGCGGGCGCATCACTGAAGGGTGCCTCCGCCGAGGTGGTGGGAGCTTCCGTAAGGTTCGCCCGGACATCTTTCAAGCGCGCACTAAGTCCATCGAGGAGGGTCCCGGCCCGCCCGAGCAGCGGAGAAATACCGCTTGATGTGCCATTAGCCCTATCACTCATTGTCAGTCGCCTCTGCCGTTTTCCGCGTCCGCTTTTGGGTGACCGGGGCCGCTTCTTCTGTCTCCACAGGAGGGGTCGCCGATTCATCGGCGGCGATTGAGGAGTATTTGCCGGCGACGACAGGCGCCTTGACCGAAGAAACCTGACCGTCTGCACTCAGGATCTCGGGCACGGACGCTTCGGGCACGGCTGGCTCCGCTGCTTCCGGCACCGCCTTCTGTACGCCGCGCTTGACGCCCTGCGCCAGCATGGAAACGGCGTCGCCCGCCATCAGCAGCCCCGCCAGGCCGTAGACCGCGCCGCGCCGCAGGACATGACGCACCTGCGGCGATGCCACCGCTGCCGTCACCGCGACAGCCACCCCGACCTCAGGTTCCATGTAATCTTCTAGTGCCATATTAGTTTTTGCCTCCGACAGCGGGCGAATGTCAGCGCCTCGCCTTGCATGTGTATTCTTCTACCCCAAAAGACACAAGAAATCGCACGGCTCACGGAAATCCTTTAACATTCTCTTAATCTAAAGTTAACTTGGCCTTAACCGAAGCTTAACCTGCTCTTAATAGGATAGCCAGGGAAGTTTGGTATGATAAAGCCATAAACAACGTGGTTACGGATTTCAAGTAAGGAGCGTGTCCCATGGTCTCGGTTTTCCGCAAGCGCATCTTCAACTGGCAGTTCTTGGCGGTCCTCATCGTGGAGGTCATCGCCATCGTCATCGTCAAGCTGGTCACCGGCTTGTTCTAGTATCCGAACCCAAACAAGTGAAGGCCGCAGGAGTGATCCCAGCGGCCTTTTCAGCGATAAGCCCTGATGCTATCATCCAGGCCGAGGCGGGCGGCTCGTGGCCCTGTTCCGAGACGGTCGTGAAACCTCGCTCTAACCAGTCCCAGGGCGGCGGAGCAGGACGCCAGCGGCGCGGGCGGCATTGCGTGGGCGGATGCCCACGCCGGGACCCGCTTCGGGGAGTTCAGTGGTGGGGATCGCGGCGTCAGTCATCGTCCGTGTTTGCACCACGAATGCGCCGGGTTTTCACCAGCTGGGTTAAGACTCGCCCGTGATCTTCAGCACGTCCTCGCCGTATTTTTCCAGCTTGCTCGGCCCGACGCCGCTGATTTCCAGCAGGTCGCCCGACGACTGCGGCCGGGCGCGGGCGATCTCCATCAGGGTTTTGTCGCTGAAGACGCGGTAGGGCGGCAGCGACTCGCGCGAAGCCTGCGAGGTCCGCCAGAGCTTCAGTGTCGCCAGCACGTCGTCACTCGCCCCGTCGTCGCTGCCTGGCTCGGCAGACCGCCACTGGCTGGGGTCGCGCGGCAGAGGGGCCGCGACCGGCAAGCGCTCCGACCAGGCCGCCCGGCCCTTGGGCGTCACCGTGCAGACAAAATAAGCGTCCTCGTCGCCCTGGTGCATCAGGCCCTCGGCGAACAGCGCCTCTAAGAACTTGTCCACGGCCGCCACGCTGCTGCCCCGGAAGAGGCCGCCGAGCGGCTGGCGCGGCGTCCCAGCGTCTTTATCCCCTAACGTGCCCGCTCCGCGCAGCATCTTGTTCAAGCGGGCCTTGCCGACGGCGGGGCGCATGGCGTCTAGCCCGTGCAGGACCGAGTGGATGTCGGCCGGGTCTATCTGGACCGGCATGGGGACCTGTGGCAGCCGTCCGGGCGCGGCGGTCTGGCCCTCAACCTTGGGCGCGTCGCAGTTGTCGCAGCAAAACGAAGTCGGCGGCGGCTCCTGCCGGTCGCCGAAGTAGTCTAGAACCGTCCGGCGGCGGCAGGCCGTCGTCTTGCAGTAGTCCACGATCTCATCCAGCCGGCGCAGGCGCTCCGCCCGCTGCTTCGCCAGGCCGTCCGCGATAGACCGGCGGGCATCCGGCGGGAAGTCGCGCCGGGCCAGCGCCAGCGTCACGCCGTCGCCGGTCTGCGCGACCCGCTTGACGAGGTCCGCCCGCTCCAGCTCGCCCAAAGCGAGACGCCCCTTCATGTCGCTCCAGTCCAGCGCCATGCCCCAGGTCTTGGGCAGCCGCGCGACGTTTTCCTTGTCCGCGTGGCCTCGCACCTGCCCGATAGCCTGATCGACATGATCCGGCGCTCGCTTC
>JANOOM010000443.1:0-2254 GCA_031421335.1 Armatimonadota bacterium | reverse complement strand
GGCTGACCATCAGCGACCAGTCGGGCGCGGTCGTCGAGGACGTCAAGCGCGTCCGTGACCATCCGCTGGTCCCGAAGACCATCCCCATCTACGGCTACATCTACGACGTCAAGACCGGCAAGCTGAACGAAGTGCCGGAAGCGACCGAGGCCGGCAAGGCGGGGTAGGGGGGCGGCGCGATTCGGGTATAAGACCGATATAGAAAGCTGGTTTTCATGCCCGAAGGCCCCGAAGTCCGCCGCCACGCCGATGCCCTGGCGGCGGCACTTGACTCCCACCCACTTGTTTCCCTGTCCGCCCGCACCAAGGCCGCCCGCGCCTGGCTCGCCGAGCGGCCCGGACTGCTGGAAGGCCGCCGCATCGAGAGCGTCCGGTCGCGAGGCAAGAACCTTGTCGGCCTGATCGAAGGCGGCTACTACTTCTACTCGCACCTGATGATGTGGGGCCACTGGCACGTCTACAGCGCCGCCGAGACGCCCGAAGCCGACCGGCGGGAGCGCGCCCGGATCGTCGTCCCAGGCGCAGTCGCCGTTCTGCTTTCCGCCCCCGTCTTCGAGATCGGCGAGGGCGACCCGATGCGGGAAGTCGAGTTCCTCAGTCAGCTCGGGCCGGACACCCTGCCATATCCCGGTGAAGGCGCGTTCGATGTCTCCTGCTTCCGGGCACGCCTGCTCGCGCCCTCGCACTTGGGGCGGACGATCGGGGCGGCCCTGCTCGACCAGACGATACTGGCGGGCATCGGGAATTATTTGCGCGCCGAGGTCCTGTTCGCCTGCCGCCTGGACCCCTGGCGGTTAGTGGCCGACCTGACCGAAGAAGACCTGGACTGCCTGGGCCGGACGCTCCCCGCCGTCGCCGCCCGCGCCTACGCCACCGGCGGCGTCACCGTCCCCGATGACGCCCAGGCGCGGATGCGGGCCGAGCCGGGCTTGACCTACAACCCCGAAAGCGGGTGGGGAACGCGCCACTGGGTCTTCCGCCGCACCAATCTCCCCTGCCTGGTCTGCGGCGGCCTGATCCGCCAGAAGCGGCAGATGACGCGGCAGGACGAGGACGGCGAGAAGGAGCGTATCACCTACTTCTGCCCCGTCTGTCAGCAGACTTCGGTGCCGCTGCCGCCAGTGAAGAAAAAGGGAAGCCCCCCCGCCTCCAATAATGGGGGAGCAAGACAAGAGGCCATCCCCAATCAGGCTCTCCCATTATTGGGGACAGCGGGGGCTTCATGAACCCTTCCGACTTCCTCTGTTTCGCCGAGACCGCCGAGAAGGTCGGCGCGACCACAAAGCGGCTCGAAAAGGCCGCCATTTTGGGTGCCTACTTCGCCGCCCTGTCCGACGATGATCTGCGTCATGCCGCGCGCTACTTCGCCGGGTACACCTTCCCATTGCGCGACCAGCGGACCACGAACGTCGGCGGCGCGGCCCTGCTGGCGGCCATCATCGCCGTCTCGGGTGCGGACGAAACGACCGTCCGCGAGCGCCTGGTCGCCCTGGGCGATGCGGGCGACATGGCCTTTGAGGTCCTCACCGCCTCGCCGCAGGCCGCCCTCGCCCCTGTTCTGACCCTCCCCCGCATCGCCGGCTTTCTCGAAATGCTGTCTGCGACGGCGGGCACCAAACGCAAGGTCGAGGCGGTGACGGGCCTGCTGCGCGAGGCGACCCCGCCCGAAGCCAAGTACATCGTCAAGCTGCTGGGGGGCGACCTGCGGATCGGCCTCAAGGAAGGGGCGGTGGAGGACGCCGTCGCGCGGCTCGCTTCCGTCACCGTCGGCCAGATCCAGTGGGTCAACATGCTGGAAGGGGACATCGGCGGCACTGCGCTTTTGGCCCGCCAGGGTCGTTTAGGTGAGGCGCGGATGCGCCTGTTCCACCCCCTGAAGTTCATGCTGGCGACGCCCGCCGCCGATCTGGCCGACGTGGCCCGGCAGATGCCGATCCCGTTCGTCGTGGAGGACAAGTTCGACGGTATCCGCGCCCAGGTCCATGTCGCCCCCCATGTCGAAGGCGACAGCGCCCTGCACGGCGTCGTGCATGAGGGGCGCCGCGTCGCCCTTTTCTCGCGGACGCTGGACGAGATCACCGAGAGCTTCCCCGATCTGGTCGCCCCGCTGGCCGCTTTGCTGGTGGTGCCGTCCGAAGGAACCCACCCCGCCGCAAGCAGTGGTCCTCCCGCCCCTGCTCACAGGGCTTCGGCAGCGGGTGCAACGGAAAGGCCAGGAGTTTCGGATACAGCCTCGGCCTCGGCCTCAACCTTT
>JANOOM010000442.1:0-11584 GCA_031421335.1 Armatimonadota bacterium | reverse complement strand
GCCGTACAAAGTGCGGGCGGGTCTTCCTGGTGGACGTCTTCAAGGGCGACGAGGCCATCGCCGACTCGGTGAACCAGCTCCTCGTCGTCGGGTTCTATCTAATCAACCTGGGCTGCATCAGCCTGATGCTGAAGATCAGCGCCCCCGTCACCGACGCCCGCCAGGGAATTGAGGCGCTGGCCGCCAAGATGGGACTTGTCCTGCTGGTGCTGGGCGGGATGCATTTCTTCAACTTGTTCCTGTTCAGCCGTATCCAGGCGTCGGCCCTGAACAACCACAAGCCTATGCCCGTCGGCGAGGCCCCGATGCCGGGCTACACGCCGTATCAGTGAACGACGCGCAGCAGCAGTGTCGGGGATGACGAAGTGTCGGGTGGGAACGGCAGCTGGCTAAGAGCAGCGAGAGAACGATGGGGGCCGGGCGGAAGATGGCAGCAGGCGGCATAGAAGCGGACTGCAACGACCGTGCCAAGTGTTGCCGCGAGGACCTGGGGTGTCCCTGGTGGGGCAGCAGGGACAAGGGCCGGGGAATATTCTGATCCCCGGCCCTTTTGGTTTGTGGTGGTTACTGACCCGTCGTGCCGGAGCTGGCGGGAGCCGCGGGTGCCGCAGGAGCGCCGGGTGCTCCCGCTGCACCGGAAGCGCCGGAAGCACCGGAAGGGCCGGGGGCGCCGGCAGCACCAGGAGCACCCGCAGGACCAGGGGCACCCGCCGGGCTGGAGCTGGGAACGACCACGGTGGTATTCTTGGGCGCGGGTGTGATCACGGTGGTTGGCGGAGTGGGGTTGTCATTGCTGCATCCGGTGAGGCCGACACCGAGAGCAGCGATGCTCGCGGCTACGGCAACGATTCGCGGCCAGCGGACTTCCCGTGCCACGCGGGGTGAAGCCTTGTCAAGAAAGCGCATGAAGTATTTCTCCTCGGAAGCGCTGCTGGAACAAAGTGCTCCAGCAGCGGATTTGATGCCACTTATGTGCCCAGTAATCGCTCTGAACAAACGTGTGGATTTCCGTTGATGCGGCCAGGGGGACCTCTAAAATACAAGGGAATGATCCTTAGAGTTGTTGCTGCTTGGTGAGTCTCGGGGGATCGGCAGGGCGGACGGGGCCGGGGTGGCATCCCTCTTTGCGCGCGTCGGGCGCCTGGGAGGGAACGATCAGGCGGACATGTTCAGGCCGCCATGTTCTGGCGGCCCTTTGAAGCACCCCGGCGTCTTCCGCCGGCCCGTCCCGCCGGCAGGCGACAAAGAGGCACGCCAGGGTGGGATCGAACTGGCTGCCCGCGCCGCGCTCGATCTCGGCCAGCGCGCGGGCCTCGGCCATGCCCTTGCGGTAGGGGCGGTCGGTCGTCATGGCGCTGAAGGCATCGGCGACGGCCATCAGGCGGGCGGTCAGGGGCGTCTCGACCTCGAACAGGCCGTCCGGGTAGCCGCCGCCGTCCCAGCGCTCATGGTGGTGGCGGACGGCGGGCAGGGCGTCCTCGAAGCCGGGCACCGCCCCGACGATGATGGCCCCCATGGTCGGGTGGTGGCGGATGACGGCGTGCTCTTGCGAATTCCCGACGTGGCTCGAGGCTGCCCGCGACCTGTGCCGGTCGGCGGGGGACCTCCACGGGGTCTTTCGGACCCACCCCTTATAGCTCCAAGTGGACCCGCAGGGAGACCACGTCGGCGGGGCCGCGGTCCTTGTTGTAGCCGGGGTTGTTGATGTGCTGGTAGTCGGGCGAGACGAAGATAGTCGTCGCCGCCCCGTGCCTGGACAACTGGTAGTTGTAGTAGGTCTCCAGCAGCCGCTCCGAGCCGTAGTTCAGCCGGCCGTCCCCAAGCAGAAAGCCGGAGCCGCCCGCCGCCAGATAATCCTTGTGGGCCGCCGACAGGTCGTTCTGCTCCACGGCCAGCGCGAAGACGTCGTCGGGCCGGTGGAACAGCCGCGCCCCCGACACCTGCACTCCCAGGCTGCCGGTGCGGTCGCACTCGGTGTAGGCGAAGTCCTCGGTCTTGCCATCGTTGTAACCCACGCGCCCGAACAGGCCCGTGTTGCCGTCGTCGGCCAGCGGCTGCTCGTAACCGATCACATAGCCGTACTTCTTGTTGCCGGTCGTCTCCGTCGCCGTGATGTCCGGCGTCGTGCCCGTCTGCTGCGCCAGCGCGATCGAGGCCCGGTAGTCGCCCATATGCGCCCGGTTGTAGTAGCCGGTCAGGCGCACGATGCCCGGCCCGGCTTTTGTCGCCAGGAACTTCGGGTGCAGTTCAAGCTCCGCCTGCAATCCGAAGTTGTTCTTGTAGTCGCTGGAGAACTGGATGAAGTTTGCGATCTTTGGCATCTGGAACAGGCCGAAGCGCACGGCGTAGCCCGGAGTGATGTACTCAATCGCGCCGCCCTGAGAGTAGCCGCGCGTGTCGGCGGCATAATCGTAAGCCGCGCAGTTGATGAGGCCCCAGTTCATAAACTGGGTGCGGGTGCTGTTCGCGTAGCGGTTGGTGTCGAAGATGTCGGAGACGCCCATCTTGCCGCCGGAAATCACGATCCGGTGGGTCGGGCGCGGCCCGGCGAGCTGCGACTCGCCCTGGGCGACCGATTCCGTCTCTTTGCCAAGTGGGACCACTTCCCGCAGGAAGTAGCGGGCGAGGTACGGGTTCTGGTCCAGCGTCGGGGTGCGGACGACATCACCGTTGGTGAATCCCCCTAGCCCGTAGCCGGTGCTGAGGCCATGTCCTTTGGAAATCTCTGGGTCCACATAGGCTTCCAGGCGGTTGTTGAGTCGGTAGCCGATGTAAATCGTGTAGGTGTCTGTCGCCTCGGTCTCGTTGCGCGAGAGGAAGCTCTCCGCCCCGGCGTAGGGACTGTTAAAGGGGAACACGTGCTGGACATTACCCGTGGCCTGAAAGCCGACATACGTCTGCTGCGGCGGGGCCTGCGCCGGAGCAGTGGGCGTTGCCACTGGAACCAGTTTATAGGTATTGGTATCGGAAGCGGTTGCCGGGGCGAGTTTATAACCGCCCGAACCATCCGGGACCAGCTTGTAAGTGTTGGCATCGCCGGGCGAGGCGGGGACGATCTGAAGGCCGGGCGAGGTTCCGGAGGAAGCCGCCGACCTACCCGGCGACTTCTGGGCTGGACCAGGGTCGACTCCGGCCTGGTTGACCCCAGGATTGCTAGGAGGCGCGGGCGCGGCACTGCCCTTTTGGGCTATGGCGGGGGCCGCCAGGAAGCCGGTTTCAAGCATAACGGCCAGGAACAGGCCGCTCTGCCACTTGATTTGAGAGTTCTTTTTGATCCGTCGGTTCTGCATCATGTCTCCTGTTGCACTTGCACTTGTAGGCAAAGCGTGTACTAGGAGCCGAAGTGTGGTAGAATCGCCCTTGTCAGCGGTGCGGATTCGTCCTCACTCGGCCCCGAGACCCCCTGTGTTCCCGCACGGGGGGCCTTTTGATTTTTATGGCTGTTAACGATCAGGGGACGTGGTGGCCTAACACGCCCGCCAGGCTCAGGACGCGGGAGCCGACCATCAAGCCGATTAGAATGAGGCAGCCGCGCAGGGCGTGCAGCGACACGCGGACGCTCGCGCTCATCGGCATTTCCCCCAGCCCGGCCGGGCTGCGCTTTTCTTCGGCGATGTCGGCCAGGGGATGCACGACCTGAAGGTCGCGGGGGCTGGTCATTGTCGCTGCCATTGCTTTCTCCACCCTGAGTCGAGTCGTGAATCGGTTGGGTCGTAAGAAGTCACGATGCCGGGAAGAGGGTCGGCACGATCACTTGAAGCGCCAGCACCAGGGATAGGGCGAACAAGACGACGATGATCACCCAGTTCACCGCGTTGTTCCAGGGCTTATTCGCCCATTCCGCCCCCAGCAGCGCGCGGTCGTTTAAGAGGAGCTGTAAGAAGATGATCGCTGAGGGCAGCATCACGCCGGCCAGCACCTGCACGCTCACGATGATGAGTTGCAAGGGCGCACGCGGGATCAGCACCAGGCCCGCCGCCAGGGCCACGCAGACGACATAAGTGCCGTAGAAGGCGGGGGCTTCCTTGACGCCCTTTTGCAAGCCGTGGGACCAGCCGCGCACCTCGCCGTAGGCATAGGCCGAGGACAGCGAGATGGCCGTCGCGCCCAGGATCGCCGCGTCCACCATCAGCAGCAGGATGCCGGTCTTGAACCAAGGCCCGAAGACGTGGCCCAATGCGACCGCCATCTTGGCCGGGTCGAAGTCGGCGGCGCTGAACGGGATGTGGCGGCGGTACGCCGAATCCCCGATCAGCATCATGCAGCCGGCGACCGTCACGGTCAGGCAGGCGCCGAGGAACGTGTCGAGGCGCGCGAACTTCAGGTCGGCGAAGCGCAGCTTCTTGTCGGCGACCGTGCTCTGCTGGAAGAAGAGCTGCCAGGGCGCGATGGTGGTCCCGACGATGGCGATGACCGTGAAGACCAGCCCCGAGGTCAGCCCGCCGGGCGGCAGGTTCGGCATGGCCAGGTGGTGCAGCGCCTCGCCGCCGTTCGGGCGAACGGCGAAGGCCAGCACGATCCAGACGAGGTTCAGCAGGCAGAGTATGATGGTCATGCGCTCCCAGCGCCGGTAGCTGCCGGTCGTCACCAGCGCCATCAGGGCCAGCGCGGCGAGCGGCACGACCAGCAGGGGCGACAGGCCCATCTGGGTGGCGGCCAGCGAGATGCCTGCGAACTCGGTCACGAGAGTCAGGAAGTTCAGGACCAGCAAGTCCACCAGGGAGAAGACGCCCCACCACTTGCCGAAGCGCTGGTAGATCATGGCGGCGTGGCCCTGGCCGGTTGCGATGCCAAGCCGGGCGACCATCTCCTGGATGAAGTAGCAGGTGGGCAGGAGCAGGACCAGCAGCCACAGCAGGTGCGTCCCATACTGCGCGCCGGCCTGGGTGTAGGTGGAGACAGCCCCGGCGTCGTTGTCGGCGGCCATGACGATCAGGCCCGGCCCCACGACCAGCAGAAAGGTGAGCAGGCTGCGTTGCCAGGGCTTGCGGACGCTGATCCCCCTGGGCGTTTCAGCCGCCCCGCCCGGCGTCTGCGGCGCTTTGAGTGTGTTCATGGCTTGCTTCCTCCTTTGGTATACGTTTAACGGACATCAGGCTGCGTTGCGGCGGGCGAGCACCGTTTGCAGGCGGTAGTAAGCCGCCAGTGCGGCGGCACGGCTGACCCGGCCCGGCGCGGCCACGGCCCGTGTCATGGTGCGAAACATCAGGTGCGTGGCGGCCGGCGTGGCCGCTTTGGAGGCGGGCGGGGCGGCTTTAGCCGTCGGCACGTCCCATCGGGCCGTCAGGCGGCCCGCATCGTCCAGCGTCCAGGTCACTTTCGTCATGCTGTTCTTGGTCATGGTCGTTCTTCCCGTCATTGCTCGTCCCGATGTCCCGGTTCCACCAGGACCGTCATGTCTGCTGACGGTTTCTCCGGCTCCTGGTCCGAGACGCCTTCGGCTTCTTCCTGCGGCACGTCGTAGTCCACCATGTTCACGGCGTCCGCGTCGGCGGCTTCCTCTTCTTCGTCCAGGTTCAGATCCTGCGTGTCCACGCGGGACACATACTTCAAGGCCAGCAGGCGCTGCACCAAGGGCATCACCTCGTCGGGGCGCAGGGCGCGGGCGAGGTCTACTCGCAACACGGCGGTCTCGCCCGCCCCCTGGAAGATGGTCGTGCCCTTGACGGCGACGCCCATCCGGGTCAGGGCCACCATCGCCTTACCGACCGCCTCCCGGTCGTCGCGCAGATGGATCGCCAGGTCTCCGGCATCCTGCCCGAGCCGCAGGCGGGCTTCCCAGTTCTTCAGCGGCACCAGCGTGAACAAGATCAGGCCGGCCGCCGTCGCCGCCAGCAGCGGCAGGCCCGCGCCCACCGTGATGCCGATCCCTGCCGCGCTCCACAAGCTCGCCGCCGTGGTCATCCCCCGGATCGTCGTCCCGTGCCGCAGGATGGCACCCGCCCCCAGGAAGCCGATGCCGGACACGACGTAGCTCGCCACCTGCATCGGGTTGGCGCCGTGAGCCGCGCTCCCCGGCAGCTCGCGGAAGCCGTAGCCGCCGGCCAGGGTCATCATGCAGGCCCCCAGGCCGACCAGGATGTGGGTGCGGAACCCGCTGGCCCGCTCGTGCGTGGACCGCTCCAGCCCGACGACCCCGCAGAAGAGCAGGGTCAGCAGCATCCGGCCCGCCATGATACCGTCGCACGAGTGCGCCAGCAGCAAAAGGCCGTGGCCCAGGGCGGGCCAGGAAAGATGGAAATGCACAGGCGAATCTCCTCCGGCCCGCGGCGGCACGGACAGTGCGGTCAGGCGGCCTGGGCGATCTTGGAAGCTTGGTTCTGCTTGGCGAGCTGCTGGACGGTCCGGGCGAGCTTGAGGGCGACGGCGGCCTCCCCTTGCAGGGGCACCAGGCCGGCCACAGAGAGGCCGAAGCCGACGTAGTCCTTCTTGCGGAGCGATAGCAGGCCGCTGATGATTTCGGCGGGGATGTTCAGGATGGGAATCAGGCCCAGCATATCGGCGGCGATCTGCACCTGGTCCTCCCAAGTGGGAATGGGCCGGACAGGGGCGGGCGCGGTCATCGGTGACGGCTGAGTCACGAATTGGGTCTGCATGAGACGTCTCCTCTTCTCTGTGAGCGGGGTGGGCGCGGACGCGCCGACAGCCGCAAGCCGCGAGGCTTGGAATGTGCAGAGAGGTCAAAAGAGACAGGGTTTGGAGAAGGCGTGCCGGAAGGGGATTCCGGCGGGTGCCATCGCCGCTGTCTCGCTTTACCTCACGACCGGGGGCCGTGAGCGAAGCGAGCGGGGCGACAGCGGGGGAAGACTTAGGAAGTCACGCGGTCGGACAGTCGGGTCACTACGGGCCGGTCAAGATTGATTGTGCTGCTTTGATTGTGCCCGCCCGAACTGGGGGGCACCTGACTACTACCGGGTTCCATGCTGTTCCTTTCGAGAACACTGATCTGAGATTGACACTTTAATTGACGCTTCAAAGGAGGCGGTCAATAGCCTTCTTCAAGTCGCGCGCCGCGTCGTCCGCGTCGCCCCGGTCGAGGACATCCCGCATGGCGTGGTCCACATGCTGCTCCAAAATCGTCTTGCCGACCTGGTCGAGCGCGGCGCGCACGGCGGAGATCTGGGTCAGCATCTCGAAGCACTCACGATCCTCGTCCCAGAACCGTTTCAGGCTGGCGGCGTGGCCGGCGATCCGGGCCAGCCGCTTCGCCACGTCTTCACGCGCCGGGTCCGAGCGCGCGGATCCTTGAGGCGCGGCGTCTTCACGGTCAGACATGCCATTCGCTCCCTGCGGCTATCCGCGTACCCCCCAGGGGGGATACAAAGCCTATTATAGGCACGTTCTCACAGAAAGTCAAGGGCGTGCCCGAATCTCGGTGATTTTTTTGGGCCGCCCCGCTTGGGCGGGATAACGGGGGGAATGTGCCAGGGGTCCCACACCCCTGGTGCAAGAAAGGGTGGGAAAGGGCAAAAAAGAGGGCACGAAGCAGAAACGGGGGCGCGAGAAATCGCGCCCCTACCGGGAAGCCGACCGCGTCATCCCGCACATCTGGCGATACAGCGCGGTGATGCGGGCGACGTAGCGGCGCGTCTCGCGGTAGGGGGGGACGCCGTGGTACTTGCGGACCGCGCCCGGCCCGGCGTTGTAGGCGGCCATCGTCAGCGCGATCTGGCCGATCGGGATGACGCCGGCGTTCGCCGGGGCGCCGCCGTACTTGTCCAAGTGCCCGCGCAGCAGGTGAACGGCGGCCCCGATGTTCTGGACGGGGTCGTAGGCGTCGGTGACGCCCAGCCCGCGCGCCTCGTCGGGCATGATCTGGGCCAGGCCCATCGCCCCGGCCCGCGAAGTCGAGCGGACGTCGAAGTCCGACTCGGCGATGATGCAGCAGACGACCAGGCGCGGGTCCACGTTGTTGATGTCGCTGAAATACAGAACGCTTGTCGTGATCTTGTCCACCTCCGGCTCCGACAAGCGCCGGTTCCAGCGCCGGACCAGCCCCCGGTAGGGCGCGTAGATCGCCAAAGCGCGCGCCGACAGCGCGCCAGCCGGGTGGCCCCGCTCGTCGGCCACGCTCCCCGACCCCGCCTGCCCGCGCCGCCCGCCGCTGGAAGCGCGGAGCGCATCCGTGACGAATGGCAGCGTCCGGGCCAGGTCGGCCTGGTGGGCGGCCTCGGCGCGCTCCTGCGTCCGCTCAACCCCCGCCACCGCGCCCTCGGGGGCCAGGGCCAGGGCGCGCAGACCGCCGGGCAGGTCAGCGTCGTCGGGCGCGGCCACGAGCAGTGCGCGCACCCGAATGCCGGTGTCGAGCCATGCAGGGGTGCCCAGCCCCGCCGGCAGGAAGATCGAGACCGAGGCCCCCCCCACCGAGAGCAGCACGGTTGTCTGCGCCCCCGATGTCACCAGCCCGCTCACCGTCGCCCCGACGTCCAGCGTCCTGCCCGCGTAGCCGCCGGGATGCCGAGCGGCATCCACGGCCGACGCGCCGGACAGCACCGGCCCGGCGGCGCGGGCGGCGAAGAAGGCCGACGCGGGATCGGCCCCGGCCCGGCCCGCCGTCAGGGGGGCGGTCAGCAGGAAGGTCAGGGCGAGCAGCGAAAGAAGTCGGTGGTGCATGGGGGTATGAACCTCGGGAAAGCGGCCTTGGAAAGACACTTCTATCTTAGCACAGGCGGCGGTTTCCGTCAAGGGCGGGGCTTCCAAGGAAGCGGTAATTTGCTCGCGGACTTTTTTCAGCGTTTGTTGACAACGGCTGACAATTAGGATATACTGGAAAAGAACGAAGATCCGAACAGACCGAGATCACGTCGGAGCGACAGACAGCGGCGACGAGAGTGAGAACAAGACACGGGTCAACTACCGCCCCCTGGGGGAAGCGGCTTGTCCCTAATCCGAGAGGCTCTGCGTTCTCACGCAAGCGATGATTGAGACGATGGGCCGATTGACGGCGGCCCGCCGGAAGGGTCGCTGACCCATCCGACAAGGTGTTTGTCGCGTATGTTCTTCGCGGCGTTCAAGTCCGCATTCTGCTTATGAAAACAAGAACGGCAACAAAACTCACTCTGGCTTTTGCGGTTGCCCCGGTAGGTGAAGCCGCAGACGTTGCACCGCTGGCTAGTATGCCGAGGGTCGATTCCGACGACCCGACAACCTAACGCCTCGGCCTTGTATTCAAGGAAGGCTTTCAGTTGGGCAAAAGACCAGGCATGAAGCCTGTGCTTGGCCTCGCCGCGCGTAGCTTTGACGCGAGTTCTGATGTTCGTGAGGTTTTCGACAACAACGGTTGTTCCCGCCGTGATGCCGTGCAGAATAGAGCGCGAAAGAACATGGTCACAATCCCGTCGGAAACGCGCAGAGCATCCCGCGAGGTTCTTCAAGTGTCTTCTGGCACTCTGAGAACCGTTGGCTTGCAACTTACGACGCAGGCGGAAGCGGCGTTTCTCCACTTCACGCCAGTGATTTTTGCCGTGAAAGCGGTTGTCCGAAGTCACGGCGGGGCGGCAGACGCCGAGGTCAACCCCGAGAGCCGCGTCATTGTCAGTAAACGGCACATCGTCCAGTTTCAGGACAACGTGCAGAGTGAAGCGGCCCTTGCGAAACACAAGATCGGCGGTAGCCACGCGATTACCAATCATGTACGAAGCATAAACAGGAACCGCAAACGAGACCTTCTGCCGTCCTGCGCTGGTGGCGAGATTGGCAATCCCCTTCTGCCAATCCACCGAAAACGAGTTGCAGTTATAGCGGGGCGGGCAGAGCGTGGACTGGGGACAGCCAGCATTGCGCTTTTTCTTCGACCGAGTGAGAGCCGACTTGACGGCTTCCGATGCCTTCTGCCTGGCCTGAACATGAAGGTCAGAGACAAGTTTCGGGCAAAGTGCCTTGCTCTCTCGGTAGGTGAGTTTATGCAGGGTATAGGCGTTTCCTTCTCGGAGCCGCCAACCCTTGGCACACACAAGATTGAACGACTGCGTAAACTGACGCATCGTTTCCAGCAAGGCTTCTGCCTGCTCCGTTGTGGGATTTAGAGGCAACCGCAACGTCCTGTCCATCCCTCTATCACACCATATGTTTAACCGTTTTTACAACAACTGAAAGGGAATCGCGGGGTCTCAGGATAGCCTTCGGCAGACAAAGAGCCATTCCTCTGATGCCTGAAGGCCCCAGTCCCCCGCCTTATTTTTATGGAGTCCGAATCCCGAGACCTGCTGACCGTGGAACAAGCGGCGGCATACTTGCAGCTCAGTCAGTCCAGCATCCGCTCTTATATCCGCCAGGGTAAGCTGAACGCCTTCCGCATCGCCGGCAAGCGCAAAGTCCTGATCCAGCGCACGGAGCTTCTGAAGCTGCTGGAACCCGCCCGCGCCCAGGACATCGTCCAACACGCCGAGGCCGGGCCAGACGAGGAAGACGACGCGGCATGACAGCGGCGTCCCCCGACTTCCCGGCCGGCGCCCCAGCCGACTTCCCGGCCGATGCCCTCGTCATCCGGGCGCGGCCCGGCAGCCTGGGGCTGGCCGGGGAAGCGCGGGAGCTGTGGCGCTACCGTCATCTCGTCCGCACCCTGGTCGAGCGCGACCTGCGCGTGCGCTACAAGAACTCCGTGCTGGGCGTCGCCTGGACCATGGTCAACCCACTGGTGCAGGTGTTCGTCCTGACCATCGCCATCAGCTACATCCTGGGGGCGGGACCCAAGAACCTCAGCGCGTTCATCTTCTGCGCTTCCGTCCCCTGGACTTTCTTCCAAACCGCCGTCCTCGACTCGTCCACATCTGTGCTCGCAAAGCTTGGCCTGCTCAAGAAGGTCTACTTCCCGCGCGAGATCCCCCTGATCGCCACCGTCTGCCAGAACTTCGTGCAGTTCCTGGTGTCGCTCGGCGTCTTTGTCTTGTACCGCTTCGTCCTGACCCCACTGCTGCATGGCGGCAACGTCGCGCCGCCCCTGGCCCTACTCTGGCTGCCGGTCGTGGTCGCCATCCTGTTCCTGCTGACCCTCGGGACGGCCTTCTTTGTCGCCACGCTGAACGTCTTCTACGAGGACGTCAAGTTCATCCTGAACCTGACCATGGGGTTTTTGTTTTATCTGATGCCGATCATCTATTTCGCCGAGAACATCGTCCTCTCGGCGCGCATCCCCACCCTCTTTTTCTTCCACCAGTCGCTCGCCTGGTGGGTCTACCACACCTACCTGATCAACCCATTAGCCTGGATCATCACAGCATTCAAGCAAATGTTTTTCGGCATACAGATCATCACAAAGCCCGGCGACAAGGCTTTCCCCAGCGCGCCGTTTGACTGGCACTATCTGTTAATCACGGCCGCCACGTCCACGGCGATCTGCCTGAGCGGCTATGCTTTCTTTAACAGCCGAAAGTGGAAGTTCACGGAGCGGTCTTGATGGAGCCTACCCCCGGCGCGAGCGCCGACCCACCCTGTTAGGGAAGGGTGAGAAATTTAGGAAAGGCGAGGAAATCCTGCCCCTTCCCTTGCCCCTCCTTTCCAGGAAGTGGTCGGCGCTCGCGCAGGTGGTGGGTCCGCCGCCCTACGCCGTCGATATCACGGGCCTTGTCAAAGAGTTCCGCGTCTA
>JANOOM010000441.1:0-4024 GCA_031421335.1 Armatimonadota bacterium | reverse complement strand
GCCGGACAGGAAAGCATGTTTGGGGGTGTCCAGGTACAAGCCCAGAGAGGGGCCGACGGTAGCGCTGCCAGCGACTTGTCCGCTGGCGTTTACCCCGAAACCCTTGCTATAGAAGCTGCCCGGCAGGGTCCCCAGATCCTTGAGTACCCCGCCATTCGGTGCGGAGAGGAATGCATGGCCGGAGGTGTCAGACGTATCCGCGATGCCAGTAACTTGTCCGCCGGGGCTGACCCCGGCGCTGGAACTAAAGGTTCCTCCCGGCAAAGTCACTATGTCAGTGAGCGTGTAAGCCGGCGGGTCTGCGTGGGCCGCGAGCAGGGCGCTCCCCAACGCGATGCAGGCGAAAGCAACAGCGCGGAAGAGTTTGCTAAATGGTTTCATAGTGGTGTTCCTCCTAGTGACGACTTTCCTGCGAATGGCGGCATTTAGAGGTCAGCTCCGTTCACTGAGGTTATAGTACACGACTGCCGTTACACCATCATTACAAGAAAGTGCCCGCGACCCTGGTTTTGGGTGGCGGGCAAAAAAGTTTGGAGGAAATCCCCAGATCGGGAGGCGGCGAGCCGTTCAGGCGGCAGGGGCACGGCAGACGGAGAGGGCATATTCGGCGGCCTGTATCGGTGATAGCGCCGCGCCGCGCGTATGGGCGGCGGCGAAGCGGGCGGGGCCGAGGGCGGTGCGGAGCGCTTGTTCCACGCTCGCCTGAGTTTCCGCCTCGCCCGCCAGCGGGGTGATCTCGCCGGCCTGGTACATGACCGTTAGGGCGCCCCACGCGACTGCCGCCGGCTCCGGCAGATCCAAAGCGAGCCAGGTCTCGACCAGACTTCGGAGACAGTGCAGGATACCGCCGGTATCTTCCATCCGTGTGAAGGTCGTCAGGCTTTCCGCAAAAAACGCCTGTGCCTCAGCAAACCGGCTGCGCTTGTGGGCCGTCGTGCCCAGCCCGTGCAGCGTGATCGCAGCGCCCCGCGCGTTGCCCAGAGCTTGCTGGAGGGCCAGGCCTTCTTCAAGCCAGCGCCCCGATTCGTCCAGATCACCCCTGTCTTGGGCGGTCAGGCCCAGGTTGTGCAGAACTGTGGCAACCCTCAGCGTATCCCCCACCTGCCGGTACAGCGCCAGGCACTCCAGGAAACGCGTCTGAGCCGAGGTGAGATCGCCCTGCCGGCGCGCGAGGATGCCGAGGTTATTGAGCGTAGCCGCCGCACGGCGCGGCTCGTTCCGCCCCTGCCAGTAGGCAGTCGTTGCCTCCCAATGTGCCTGCGCTTCGGGCAGACGGCCCTGGCGGGACGCGATGATCCCTAAATCCCCATGCCCGCGCGCCGCCTGCTCTTCCCGGCCCAAGCGCAGGTTGAGGGCGATCCCCTCTTCCATGCGGGCACGGGCGCCGGGCAGGTCGCCCTCGGCCTCAGCAAGATTACCTGCCACGGTCAGCGCATCGGCGCGGGCGGCGTCCGGGGCGACCCAGCGTACCAGCAGAGCGTCCAGGCGCGCACGGCCCTCATGCTGCCGCCCGGACAGGAGCCAGAAGTGGTACAGCGCAGTCGTCATGGCGAGCGCCTCGGCGGTGCGGTCCGGGCGGACGTTCAGCCAATCGAGAGCCAGAAGGAGATTGGCGGCGTCGGCCTCGAAGCGGCGTAGCCAGTCGCCCTGCTCCGGCCCCTGCAATACGTCATCTGCCTGCTGCGCGAGAGCAGCAAAGAAGGCCATGTGCCGCTCCCCGGCAGCTTCGCGGTCTTCAAGCGAGAGCTGTTCCCAAGCGAACTCGCGCAGCGACTCCAGCAGACGGAAGCGCAAGTCGGACAGGCCATCTTCGGCCAGCAGCAGCGAGTTTGCCCGGAGTTGAGCCAAAGCTTCCAGGGCGGCGGGTTCCTCGCAGACCGCCTCCGCCGCTTCCAGGGTCCAGCCGCCGCGAAAGACAGAGAGCAGGGCGAAAAAGCGCTGCGAGGGGGCGGGCAGCAGATCGTAGCTCCACTCGATGGCGGCCCAGAGCGAGCGGTGGCGTGTCCCCTTGTCCCCGCGTCGGCTCGCCAGCAGCTCGAACCGCTGGTCCAGTCGGACGCGCATCTGGGCCAGGCTGAGGGCGCGGACGCGGGCGGCGGCCAGTTCCAGGGCGAGCGGGACGCCTTCCAGGGCACGGCACAAGGCGGCGAGGTCCGCAACGTTCCGGTCGGTCACAGCGAAGTCGGGGCGGACGGCCTGCGCCCGGTCTACGAACACCTGCGCGCTGGCGCTGCGAGAGAGCTGTTCCGCCGTTTCGGCCGCGTCGGGGACCGGCAGGGGCGCGACCGGCATTTCGCGCTCACCAGGCACGTCCAGACACCGCCGGGACGTCACCAGGCAGGTCAAGGCGGGCACTCTCTCCAGGAGGGACTGCACGGCCGGGGCGGCGCCCGCCGCGATCTGCTCGAAGTTGTCTAGGACGAGCAATGCCGGCGGGCCGGAAAGGGCGGCGACCACCAGACCCCAGGGATCGGCGGTGCGCGGCAGGCGCAGCGCAGCCCGCACCGCGTCCCCCAGCCGGCGCGGGTCGGCGATGTCCGCCAGCGGGACGAACCAGATGCCGCCGGGGAACGGCCCGGCAAGGCCGCGCGCCGCCTCGACGGCGAGCCGCGTCTTGCCGTTGCCGCCCGGCCCGGTCAGCGTGACCAGCCGAGTCCGAGGGTCGCAGAGCAGGGCGGTCAAGTGCTCCCGCTCCGCGGCGCGGCCGAAGAAGCGGGTCCAGGTGACGGGGAGGCTGTCGGAGGGTGCATGTTCGGCGGGCGCATCAGGGGAAAGGAGGGACTGGGGCCTGCCCGGCGCAGGGGAGAGCGTGGTCGGGGAGGCGGCTTCGCGTTCCGCCGACGGGTCGTCCAAATGCGCGGCGAGGTCGCGCGTTTTGGAGCTAGGGGCAGCGTTCATCTCCACGCGCAGGAGCTGTGTCAAAGTCTGGTATTGCTGCCGGGCTGCATCGGGCCGGCCCATGGCGGCATACAAGCGCATCAAAAGCCGATGCGACTTCTCGCACAGCGGGTCCCGCGCCAGGGCGCGGTGGGCGGGGTCCAGGGCGCGGTCGAAGTCGCCCGCCTTGGTCAGCAGGCGCGTCAGCTGGTGCAGCGCCCCGAGGGCGGCTTGCGCCAGCCGCTCACGCGCCCCCAGCGCCCAGTCATCGTAGATCTCGGGCAGGAGATCCCCCCGATACAGAGAAACGGCCCGCGTCAGCAGGGCGGCCTCGTCGGCACCCGGCTTGGAGGCGGCCTCCAGAGCGGCCTCGAACTCGGCGATGTCGGTGGTGCAGACGGCGGGGTTGAGATGGATATTGCTGCGGTCGGCGACCAGGACAGAGCCGTGGGGCGTCCCCGGCGGCTCCATCTGGCGGCGCAGGGAGCTGAGGGCGACGCGCAGGTTCATCCGGCCCGCGTCCAGGTCAGCCTCGGGCCAGAGCAGGTCACACAGCTCCTCACGCGAGTGGGGCCGCTCAGGGAACAAGGCCAGGTATGCCAGCAGAGAAGCGGTCTTGTGCGTGCGGAAGCGCGTCATGACGCGCTCACCGCTGAGGACGCGCAGGCCGCCGAAGAGTTCGATTCGCCAAAAGTAGTTCATAGGCGTTTTGAAGTCACGGTTTCTCCCTTTGCTACCTTGCAAGAATCATGCCAACAAGAATTATGCCAACAAGAATCATGCCAAGCTGCGCCGCCCACTGCCCGTCAAGAACCAGTCAGGATAGTGACAGCCTGGACGACGATCCATAGCAAGAGGGACAGGACAAGGGCCGTCCCGGACCGGCGCGTCCACTTGTACTTCTCCGTGACGACACGAGAGACCTCGTGAGTCTGACGCAGGACCTGCCGGACCTTGTCACCCATCGGCATCGCCAGGAAGGTTTCAGCGAACTCCAGCCCCGGCAAGGCCGCGATGTCCCCGAAGAAGAGCAGCGAGTGGGCCTGGGTCCGCGCATGGCGCAGGCGGGGGAAGAGGGCCACGATGGCAGAAAGGTAGGAGGCACAGATGCAGGCAAGCAGAAGAAGGCGCGCGGCCACACTCACCG
>JANOOM010000440.1:0-7705 GCA_031421335.1 Armatimonadota bacterium | reverse complement strand
CCTTGGGCGGGCCGCCCTGCTTGGTGTTGTTCGTATATTGTCCCCTCGCCGGCACGAACCTCCTCAAACCGCTTCTGATGCCTTCCCATGACCTTGACGCGGCGGCCCGGAAGCGGTAAGATGCACTCGGCATGAAAGTCCAGCTTCAATTTCTGCGCGTCCTCAACTGCGGTCCCCTGCGCGACGTGTGCATCCACTTCAACGCAAACCAGCTCCGGGCCGTCTTACTCGTCTTGCTGGCCGCCGCCTTTCCCCTCACTATTTCCGCACAGCCCCTGGATACACAAAGCGACGTCGTCACCGTCCACGTCACGTCTCAGCCCGCCAACTCCTTCGTCGCGGCGTATGCCTTGGGGGCGGGGGTGGACGGGCTGAACGAGGGCCGCGTCGCCAAGGCCTACACGCCGGGCAGCGTCGCGGCCATGAAGTCGGCGGGGCTGGGGGCGCTGACGTACCGGCTTCGCACCGAATTGGGCGTGGAAGCGTGGCACTGGAACCCGGCGGGGCGGTGGAGCGAGGCCGCGAAGGCGCAGGGCTACTGGACTTCGGACGCGCGCGCGGGGACGCCAATCGCGGAGTGCTACGGCTACCGACTGCCCCGGCGCGGCAGCACGATTGACCAGGCCAATAACGATGGCTTCTCGCGGCTGGACGATGGAGACGTGCGGACATTTTGGAAGAGCAACCCTTACCTAGACAAGCATTTCACGGGGGAGAGTAACGCCAAGCACCCGCAGTGGGTGCTGATTGACCTGGGCCGGGTGCAGCCCGTGGACGCTGTCCAAATCGCCTGGGCCGCCCCGTATGCGACCAGATATCAGGTGCAGTATTGGGAAGGCGACAACGGCGGCGAGGATACCCGCAGCATTGACGACACTTTCGGGGACGGCGCGTGGCGGGTTTTCCCTCTGGGGACACAGACGCAGGGGCGCGGCGGCTTGGTCCGGCTGCGGCTGGCCGCCGCGCCGCGCTTCGTCCGGTTCGTCCGCGTCTGGATGACTGAGAGCGGCGGCGGGGCGCCGGGCGCAGGCGACGTCCGGGACAGGCTGGGCTATGCCGTCCGCGAGATCGGGCTGGGGACTCTTGACCGGCGCGGCACATTCTATGACCTCATGCGTCACGCGCCGGACGGCAGGCGGCAGACGCCGATTTATGTCTCCTCCACCGACCCCTGGCACCAGAACGGGGGCCGTGACCCGAACGTCGAGCAGCCCGGCTTCGACCGCGTTTTTCGGTCTGGCCTGACGCGCGGCCTGCCGGTCCTCATGCCGGCCGGCGTGCTATATGACACCCCAGACAATGCCGCTGCCGAACTTCGCTTCCTGCGGGCGCGCGGCTACCCGGTGGCGCGGATGGAGCTGGGCGAGGAGCCGGACGGGCAGTATGTGACGCCGGAAGATTACGGGGCGCTCTACCTCCAATGGGCAGACGCGCTGCACCAGGTTGACCCGACACTTCAACTGGGCGGGCCGAGCTTCCAGACGGCCACCGAGGGCTGGGTGGCTTGGCCAGACGCGCATGGCGACCACTCCTGGCTGCGCCGTTTTCTGGGCTATTTAAAGCGCCGGGGCCGGACGAGCGATTTCAACTTCTTCTCGTTCGAGTGGTATCCTTTCGACGATGTCAGCGCCCCGCCCGCCCCGAAACTCGCCTCGGCCCCGAGCCTATTAGAAAACGCACTGGCCCGGCTCCACCGTGAAGGGCTGCCGTGCTCCATCCCCTGTCTGATCACCGAGTACGGCTACTCCGCCTTCGCGGGCGAGGCTGAGATGACCTGGCCGGGCGCCCTGCTGAACGCTGAGACCGCTGCTCTCTTCTTGACCCTGGGCGGCTCGGAGTCGTACCTCTACGGCTACGAGCCGAACATCCCCATCCGCGAGGCCGAGAGCGGCCCGAGCTGGGGCAACCTGGCGCTTCTGCTGTCGGATGTGCATGGTCCCCCGAAGCCGCTCGCTGCCTTTTATGCCACGCGGCTGCTGACGCGGCAGTGGGCACAGCCGAACACCGACGAACCGCAGGCGGTCTACCGGGCCACGAGCGCGGTGCGGGACCGGCAAGGCCTGCCCCTGGTGACGGCCTACGCCGTGCGCCGCCCGGATGGGCGATGGGCGGTGCTGCTGCTGAACAAGGACCCGAAAAGGGCGCACTGGGTCACGGTACGGTTCGTAAAGGCCACCGGGCCTGGCCAAGTTTCTTCCTTTTCTGGGCCGGCCGATCTCTACCGATACTCGGCGGCGCAGTACGTCTGGCACCCCGATGGGGCGAGGGGCTACCCCGTCCTGGATCTGCCGCCCGCGCACAGCACCTACGCCGGCGGCCCTATGCTGCTACCGCCGTTCTCGCTTTCCGTGCTGCGAGGGTCGGTCACAGGTCTGCGTTGATGATCGTCAAAAAAACATCATATTCTTGAGCCAAACTCGTAGACTACGCCTCAATCCACAGGTATACTGAGAACTTCGGTTTGAGGCATAGCCGCCCCTTACTGCTCCGCAAGACACCTCCGCTCACGTCACGCACAGAGAAATACGACGCCGTTTTCCCAAACACACGCAACGAAGCCGCTCACTCAAGAAACGGTTCTTCAGGCACTTTGCCTGGAAACTTGGCAGCGCATTGCAGCGCCCGCCCCTCTGCTGACATCGCATCCATGCTACTGTACGTTGAAAGGAAAGCATCGTGTTGAATCACCTCCGTGGGCCGTCCCGCCCCTCCAAGGGCTTTACGCTGATCGAGCTGCTCGTCGTCATCGCCATCATCGCGATTCTCGCCGCCATCCTGTTCCCGGTCTTCCAGAAGGTCCGCGAGAACGCCCGCCGCACCGCCTGCCTTTCCAACCTCAAGCAGATCGGGTTGGGCTACACGCAGTATTACCAGGACTCGGATGAGGTGCTGCCCGGCCTGTTCTACAGCAGCGCACCCGCCGCGATCACTTATTCCGGCGAGACTACGCCGCGCACGACTTACACCTGGGTGGAGTACCTGGAACCGTACACGAAGAGCCACGGCATCTACCACTGCCCCGATGCGGGTCCCACGGACAACGTGCTCGCCGGGACCGCCACCTACATCGCCGACTATGCCCTCCTGCCTGGGAGGCCCGGCTACAGCGGCGGCACCGGGGCGCGCGGCACGGCGGGCGCCGGGGGTGGGATGGGGACGCAGGACTGCCCGTTCTCGCAGTACCCCAGCAGCACGATCAACGGCACCGCCATCCAGGACTTCAAGCTCGCACAGATCGCCCGTCCCACCGAGTCCATGCTGTTCACCGAGGGCTACCTAGGGTACAGCGCGACAAGCGGCTTCCTGGAGCGCTTCTTCTTCGCCCGGCACAATGTCTCTTCGGCTACGCCGGGAGCGGGGGACAAGATCCGTACTTCCATGACCGCGTCGGGCTGCCCGGGCTACTCGGCGACCCCGAACACACTTAACCCGTACTTCTGGCCCGACAGCGGCATGAACGTCGCCTTCGTGGATGGCCACGCCAAGTACATGAGGCGCTCACAGCACCAAGAGAAAATCCAGCAGGCCGATGGCACTTGGATCTGGCGCTACCTGACCGCCGACATGTAGGCACAAGCCGACGCAAGAAAGGCCCGGAGGCAGTCGCCTCCGGGCCTTTCCTTCGTCAGTTCAGCGCGCTGCCGTGGGGATGGAAGGCAAGCCCCGCGCGCCGCCCGCCGAGATCGACCGGACGGCGAATAAATAGTCGTCCTTGGACAGCAGCAGCGTGGCCGTCTCGGCGTTGAGGATGCACCGGCTGCCCGTCCAGTCGGGGGCGTCGGTCGGGCGCCACAGCACCTCATAGGCGACGGCCTGGGGAACGGCGTCCCAGGTCAGCGTCGTCTCGGGGCTGAGGTCGGCTTTCAGCTTGACGTTCGCCGGCGGGGCCGGCGCGGACGCCAGCGAGGCGACCGTGGCGGCGTTCACGCGGGCGACATTGGCGAGGTAGGCGTAGTCTACGAACTGCGGCAGGTCGCCGTACTGCACACCGTTCTCGACGCGCACGTCCTGGTGCTGGTGCCGCCAGTCCTCGTTCGGCTCCGTGAAGCGCACGGCGGCGTAGCCGTGCTGGACGAAGGGCGCGTGGTCTCCCCCGCGTAGATACCGGTCCAGGCGGTAGACCAACTGCGCGCCGAAGCCGGAAACGTAGCGCCGGTCGGCGTCCAGGACGGCGCGGCCCAGTGTCCGCGCGGGCGTGTCGGCGTCGGTCCCCGCCGCCCGGCGCTGGGCCAAGTCCGCGGGCGTCTCCGTCGGGTCGGCCCCAGACGCGAACACGCGCACATGCGAGGCGTCGTGGATGCCCCCCTGCCCGTGCGAGTTGCCGACGATGTCGTTTGTGATCATCGCCAGCACGTCCTTCTTGCCGTCCGCCATCTCCTGCGCCAGATGGGTCGAGCCGTACAGGCCCTGCTCCTCGCCGGTCACGGCCACGAACTTGATCGTCGCCGGATAATGGCGCCCGGCCATGACGCGGGCCATCTCCAGCGCGACGGCGACCCCGGAAGCGTCGTCGTTCGCGCCGGGCGCGTTCCCGGTCGCGTTCATCACGTCGGTGACGCGCGAGTCGTAGTGGCCGCTGACGATCACGATGCGCTCGGGCGTCGCGTCGCCCGGCAGCGTCGCCACCACGTCCGTCATGCGGACCGGCGCGTCCAGGCGCTCCCCGGCCGGCTGCACCCAGGTGTCGCGCTCCACCTGGAGGCGTCCGCCCGTCTCCTTCGAGATGGCCTGGAATTGTGCCGTGATCCAGTCCACGGACTGCTTGCTCCCCGCCTCGGACAGCGTGTGGCGCGTCGGGAAGGACGCGAGGGTCCCCACCGTGCGCTCGAGCCGCGCCGCCACGACGGCGCCCACGACGGCCTGCACCCCGGCGTCTTTCTCGGGCGGCGCGGCGTGGGCTGCACCGGCCGCCAGCAGCAGCCCGGCGCCTGCCGCCAGGGGCAGCAGCGGGCGGAATCGTTTCAGTGTTGTCATCGTCATGTAAGAAACTCCTTGGGGCCGTGATCGGGACATGAGGCGACGGCAGCACTGCCGTGGGATTTAGTCAAGAGGCAAATCCTAGTTCGTGGGGAGGCGGCGATTGTCCTGCTTGTTCTCGTCGGCCACTTTAAGATCACAACACCAGCAAAAAATCATCGCTGGTGGGCCGCAATCGCGAACTTTCTCATGGAAAAGTGGGTAAACTGTGGTATTCGTATGAAGCACTGTCGCTTCCCCTGTACCACGCACCGCACAACACATCATTTCTGCTATTTCCACCGGAATACGACGATGTTTCCACATCATTCGCAGCGCAGCGATTTTGCAGACAAAAGCTGCTCAGGTACGTGTGCCTGACGGCGGGGCTTGCTCACAAGCGTTTGCCCCTCGCGGGGTGTTCCAAACACCCCGATTGGTTGAAAGGGAACCATTTTGAATCATCACTCCCGCAGATCGGCCCAGTCGTCCAGAGGTTTCACTCTGATCGAGCTGCTCGTCGTCATCGCCATCATCGCGATTCTCGCCGCCATCCTTTTCCCCGTCTTCCAATCCGTCCGGGAGAACGCCCGCCGCGCGTCCTGCCAGTCCAACATGAAGCAGATCAGTCTAGGCATCCTTCAGTACCTCCAGGACGGTGACGAGCATTTCCCCCAGGGTGCGGTACTTAGTGGCGGCGCATGGGCCTATGGCTCACCCATCACTACTCCGTACAACTGGCGCGCAACGTCTAATTACAGCCTGCGTCTAGCTTTCTGGTCTAACTCCATCCAGTCCTATGTCAAGAGCTATGATGTTTACACCTGTCCAGACACAACCGAATATCGAAATACAGGTGCCGCAGCAAACTACGCCGCTCCTGTGACCAAGTGGGCGGACATGGCCTATGCCATGAACGGCGACCTGGGCAGCCTGAATCTGTCCGTCGTTCAATCGGCTGCGAACTTAATCATGCTCACCGACAACAACGGGCGGTCAAACTATGCCGGGTTTGCCACCACCTTTCCGTCCTTGGAATGCACTGACGGCACCCAGCCCTGTGTGTACCAGCCGGCGACAGTCAAATCAGCTACGGTGGCGGATACTTGTTACACAGGCAATGGAGGAAGAGACAGGTTCTTTGTGCCTGTCATTCCGTACACAGGCGCGATGTGGTCGTCCAAAGTGCATGGGGAGGGTGATAACGCCGCCTATGCGGATGGACACGTCAAATGGGTCCGACGTAATACGGATTACCGATTTGATCCGTATTATCGGTACGACGCTACCGGTGCCCCGCAGTCGACACACAGTGATGGTTGCCACTCACTGTTGTTCCGACCTGATGCAGACTCGGCCGACAGTCCGTAGTGGCTTTCACACCAGGGCCTGAGCCGGCCAAAGAAAATGTGGGATGCCTAGCCTGAACGTGACTGTCACCTCCGAGGAGTGGAAGGAAAGATCAATGACGAACAAAACAAAGCGTGTTCTACTGACTTGCATCGCTGCCGCCTGCGCTGTCCCCATCCTGGCAGGATGCCACAAGGACCCGGATGCGGAACCTATCGCCAAGCCAGCAAGGTCCATAGAGTCAGGCCCGGCGGGCGGCCCCTCTAGTACGCCAGCAGGTGGTGCCCCGACGAACGCACCAAGTGGCCAGTCCAGTCAGCCGCAGGGTGGTGCCGCCGCCGGCCCGCCTCTGTAGAGTCGGCGTGCGGCTGGACACGAACTAGGGTAGACATCTGGAATCCATCAAGACGGGGACACATCGTGTGTCCCCGCCTTTTTCTGCGTCACTTGACACGCCCCCCCCGCACGCGCTATAATGCTCTCAGATCGTTTTTCGTGATCTCGTGACCTTTAATCCCGTCCCGCGAGGCGGGGAAGGCAGCGTCCCACATGTCCAGGACCCCCGCCCGCACTGCGCCCGCACTGCCCGGCGGTCCTGCCCCTGTCACGCCCTCCCTTCCGCTCGCCTCGGGGATTTCCGCTTGGATGCTCTTGAGGCGACCCTAATGCCCTCCGATATTGAACAAACGCCGACGGGCGCGGCCACCATCATGGATGCTGACGAGATGCGGCGTGCGTGGACGCGCATCGCCCATGAAGTCCTCGAAAAGAACCGGGGCGTGCAGGACCTCGCCATCGTCGGCATCCTCCGCAAAGGCGCCCCGCTGGCACGCCGGCTCGCCGAGGCCATCGCGCGCATCGAGGGGACGCCGGTGCCGGTGGGCGACCTCGACATCTCCCTGTATCGGGACGACTTCCGCACTTACCAGCCCAAGGTGGGGACGACGCAGATCCCTTTCGACATCGAGGGCAAGCGGCTGATCCTCGTGGACGATGTGGCCTTCACGGGCCGCACCGTCCGTGCCGCCCTGGGCGCACTCGTAGACCTGGGCCGCCCCGCCGTCACCCAGCTTGCCGTGCTCGTGGACCGGGGCCACCGCGAACTACCCATCCGGCCCGATTACGTCGGCAAGAACCTGCCCACAGGCCGCCGCGAGTTCGTCAAGGTCTTCTTGAAAGAACTGGACGGCGAGGACAAAGTCGTCATTCATAAGGAGGCGGCAGGAACCTAACCCCGGCGCGAGCGCCGACCCTTCCCTGTTAGGGAAGGGTAGTGCCGCGTGTACTCGGTCTCACTTGTTGCGAAACGGCAGGCGCCTCCGGGAAGAACCTGTACCGTTCCCAGGCAAAATCTTCACCGAAATATTCACCCTTCCCGAACAGGGAAGGGTCGGCGCTC
>JANOOM010000439.1:0-10510 GCA_031421335.1 Armatimonadota bacterium | reverse complement strand
GGCGTATGTAGACAGTCAAAACAGCTTTGGTGCCTTGTTACGCGGCTATCGGACGACAACAGTGACGAATGAGGGCAATGGACACTGGAAAGGTGGGGAAGTAACTTTCACGAGGCAAACGGACTAAATTTCGCCACGGAGTTAGTTACTTTGGTGTGTACGCAATTTCGCAGGCAAAGCTTGCCTTATACTTCAGCGATGACATAGTGAGATGTATTTGTGGAGACAAACCAGATTATTATTGAGCCGGGTAAGCGCGGCGGCAAGCCCTGTATTCGTGGAATGCGTATCACAGTCTATGATGTTCTGTCGTATCTCGCAGCAGGGATGAGCCAGCAAGAAATACTAGCAGACTTCCCGTATCTCACTGAGGCGGACATTCTGGCGTCTCGGAGCTATGCAGTGGCGCGTGAGCAACGGACGCGGGTAGTTCAAGCGTGAGGACGCCAGGAGATAGAGACCATGACACAGAACCTCATCACGCGGAATGAGAACATTCTGGGCGGCATCCCGGTTTTCACGGGAACACGGGTTCCTGTCAAGACCCTTTTTGACTACCTAAAAGCCAATCACCCGCTCGACGATTTCTTGGACGACTTCCCGACGGTCGCGCCCGAGCAGGCCCGTCTGGTTCTGGAGGCCGTTCAGCAGCAGCTACAAGGGCCAAGTGCCGAGGCAGTCTATGAACTTGCTGCTTGATGAGTGTCTACCCCGCAAACTCAGGACAGGCCTGCCCGGTCATGTGGTGAAGACTGTGCCGCAAATGGGCTGGGCCGGTATCGAGAATGGCGATCTCCTGCCACTTATTGAGTCCGTGTTTGATGCGTTCATCACGATTGACGGCAACATGCGGTATCAGCAGAGCATGAGCGGTCGGTCCTTTGGACTGATTGTGCTGTCTGCGCGCGACAACACCATCGAAACGCTGCTACCGCTGATGCCGCAAGTCCTAGCGGCGTTGCCTTTGCTTGCACCGGGTCAGGTCGTGAAGATCGCCGCACCGCCGGATACTCTACCCGCCGTCCTCTAGCTCCCCCTCAAACACTTCCGCCGCCGCGCCCGTCATGTAGATGTGGTTGTCGGCTTCCGACCACTCGATATCCAAGTCTCCGCCGGGCAGATGCACCAGGACGTTGCGGCCCGTCTTGCCGTTGAGAACGCAGGCGACCGTCGCGGCGCTGGCCCCTGTCCCGCAGGCGAGAGTCTCGGCAGCCCCGCGTTCCCAAACGCGGAAGTTGATCTCGTGGTCGGAGAGGACCTCGATGAACTCGGTGTTGATGCGGCGCGGGAAGGCGGGGTGGCACTCGACGAGCGGGCCAACGGCCTCGATGGGATAGTTCTTGACGTCGTCCACGAAGGTGACGGCGTGGGGGTTGCCGACGGAGACGGTCGTGACGTGGACGATCCGGCCGCCGAGGTCGAGGGGAACGTTTATGACCGGCGCGTCGCCGTCGCCGAGTGTGGTGGGGACGAGGGAGGGGATCAAGACCGGCTCGCCCATATCCACGCGGACCGAACCGGCTTTGTCGTTCGGGCCAGGGTAGATTTGCAGGTGCAGGAGGCCCGCGCCGGTCTCGACAGCGAGAGAAGTGTCGCCACTTGTCAGGCCTCGGTCGTAGAGAAACTTGGCGAAGCAGCGGATGCCGTTGCCGCACATCTCAGCCTCGGAGCCGTCGGGGTTGAACATCCGCATCTTGAACGGGGCGGACTGACCGGGCAGCAGGGCAATGATGCCGTCGCCGCCGACGCCGAACTTGCGGTCGCAGAGGAACACGGCACGGCGCTGCGCCTGGGCAAGAACGGCGGTGCCGTCTTCGCCCAGGCAATTGACCATGACGAAGTCGTTGCCGATGCCGTGCATTTTCGTGAAGTGCATGGAGAAGAGTCTTTCAGGGGCGTTACGAGATCGACTCGACCGATGCCACTTCCGGCGCGACGGGGGTGTGCGCGGGGTTTAGGGCCTGCACGGTCACGGCGGCGTCCGGGTGGGTCGCCCCGGCGGGCGCGACCGGCGGGGCGGTGGGGCTGGCAACGGGCTGGGGCGTCGGGCCGGACTCGCGTAGGACCTCCGTGTACAGGTTCTGGAGAGGCCGCATGGGGACGATGCTGGTGACGGCGTGCTTGTAGACGAGCTGGGTGGGCTTGCCGGGACTGTCCAGGAGGATCGTGTAGGGGTCAAAGCCGCGCACGTTGCCGCGGAGCTGGACACCGCCGATGAGGTAGATCATCACGCCGATGTTCTCCTTGCGGACCTGGTTGAGAAACGTATCTTGAAGGTTGACCTGCGGTTTGTTCATTGCGAAGCGGAATCCCCTTTACTTTGCCGTTGCATCTGAATATGCGCGAACACCTCGTCTGCGACCTGCTCGGGCGGCTTGACGCCGGCCTGTTCCCAGCGGACGCGGGCGTCGCCCCGGAACCAGATGAGCTGACGCCGCGCGAAGTGGCGCGTGTCCTGCTTCATGGCGGCGACAGCTTGGTCGAGGCTCATCTCGCCTGCGAGGTGTGCCATCAGGTGCCGGTAGCCGAGTGACTGCATGGGCTTCAGGGCGGCGGAGTAGCCGCGCGCTTGTAGGGCGCGCACCTCGTCAAGCAGCCCTTCCGTCATCATCTGGTCCACGCGGCCCTCGATGCGTCGGTAGAGGAGGGCACGGTCGGTGAGGTCCAGCCCGAAAATGAGAGGCTGTTTTTCCGGCTGACGGGCCCGGTTCTCGGCGTGCAAGTCGGTCAGCGTCCGGCCACTTGAAGCGTGGACTTCCAGGGCGCGGATCTGGCGCCCGATGTCGTTGACATGGAGCCGGGCGGCCGTCTCAGGGTCAATCTCGGCGACGCAGGCCAGCAAAGCGGCATTGCCGTTCGTTTTCGCAAATTCCTGCCACTGCGCGCGGAAGGATTCATCGGGCGGGGCAGTGGGAATGTCCAAGACCGTCGTCAGAGCGCGGACGTACAGCCCGGTCCCGCCGACGATCAGCGGCACCTGTCCGCGCATCGTGAGAACATCGCAAACCTCGTCGCCAAGGCGCTGGTAGTCGTTCAGCGTCCAAAACTGATCAGGGTCGGCAACGTCTACGGCATGGAAGACGGCTTGGCGGCGCTCGCCGGCGGTCGGCTTGGCCGTCCCGATATCCATGTATCGGTAGACCTGCATCGAGTCGGCGGAGATGATCTCCGCGCCCAGCCGCGCGGCCAGGTGAACGCCGACCGCCGTCTTGCCCGACGCAGTCGCGCCGACGAGCGCGATCCGGTCCTGAAAGCCTTGCGGCACTTCTATTCGCACGGCCTCAGTATAGCATATTTCAGGCGGCCTTCGCCAAGGCGGCGTCTATTTCCTCGGCGTCCGGCTCAGTCAGCATGGTGTCGCCGATCCAGAGTGTTGGTGTCACTTCGCGCCCCGTCCACTCGACGACCTGGCGGCGGGCGGCATCGTCTTCCGTGATGTCTATCTCGTCCCAGGTCATGCCGCGCTCGCGCAGAAAGTAGGAAGCGCGGGCAACGTCGGGGCAGCCCGGCCGCGTGTACATGGTGATCTTTGGTTGTGTCATTGGTGTAGTTCCATAAGCTTACCGGCGATGACGTCCGCCCCATTGATGGGAAAGACGCTTGGGTTGGGGCAGGCCGTTAGGGCAGACCAAAGGGCGGCCCCCCACTCACCGGCGAAGAAAGATAGTTCCGAGATCTCGACCCCACCGCCCCACCTGTTCATACCCACGACAAGCGCTTCGTGCTCGCGGAATCCGTAGCGCGGCAGGTAGACCAAAGGTACGGAGTTGGCGATGCACTCCGTCAGCGTCCCGTAGCCGGCCTTGGAGACCACGGCGTCCACGGATGCAGCCACGTCGGCGTAGTGCCAGAAGCGGGCGTCAAAAGCGCACACATTGGCGACGGGCTGCGGCAGGGGGCTATCCACGAGAAAGACCCAGTCTGTCCACTGCTCCAAAGCGGGCCAGTTTATGTCGAGGCCCCAGTTGCCTAAGTAGAGCAGGGCAAGATGCTTGCTTTGGGGAATGCCGAAGGCTTCGGTGAGGACTTCACGTTTCGGCTGGCCCCGGCGGGCGACGAGCGGGACGCGCTCGACGACAGGGAAGACGTCACCCACCGTCGGCACGCTGAGGGCGGTGAGGCAGGCGACGGTCGCGGCACCATACTCCCCCGCCATCTGCCGGAGCAGGGCGGCATCGGCGTCCGTCTCGGCGTACTCCGAGTAGATGTCGTGCCAGGTGAAGTTGGCGACGGCGGCACTTGGGATGCCCATCTCGCGCGCAACATGAAGGGGAAACGAGGGAACATCGGAAACGACGCACCGGACGCCCGAAGCACGCAGGAACGCGACTTCGCCGGGCAAGCGAGCGGCGTTCGCCCGCGCGATCTCGCCGTAACGAGTCAGCGTTTCGCGCCGCAGCACGGAAACGCTGTCGCTTTGCAGGCAGCCGCAGTCGTACTCGGTGGACACATAGGAAAACTCCCGCCCCGGAAGCTCCTCGCGGAAGAGGCGTTCCGGGACAGTCGTTTTTAGGATCAGGGGCAGGCCCGGCGGCAGCGACTTGATGACCTGGATGCTGCGGATCGCGTGGCCGAAGCCGTGCCCGGTGATGTAGTAGCAGAGCATGGACCCACCCCGGCACAAGTGCCGACCCTGGCGCAACTGCACCCAACCCCGAAACGGGAGGGTGGGCTGAGAAGGTATTCGAACGGTCTGGTGTGACGATTGAGCGGCTATTCTGTCAAAGAGCCGCCGCGAAGCCGAGAAGGCCCACCTATGGCCCTCAGCCTCACCCTCCCGTTTCACCCCAATAAAGCCTCGGGAGGGTCGGCACTTGTGCCGGGGTGGGTTCATGCCAAGTTCAAGACCAGCGTCTGCACCGAGCAGGGCGGCAGGGTCAGGGTCAGCGTGTCGCCCTGCGCCTGGACGTCCGCCTGGGTGATGCCCACCACGTCCGGCTGATCGGCGGAGTTGTGGGCGTTGGCGGCCCCGGCCATCGTGTGCAATGTGCCGCCATGCAGCGCCCCGTCGCGGATCGTTAGCGTGACTTCCTGGGCGGCGTCGGGCTGCCGGTTGCTGAGGCTGACGATGAGCTTACCGTCCTTCTTGGACGCAGACGCCGAAAGCAGGGCGAGGCTGTCGGTGTTCGGCTTGCCGCCGTGAAGATTTGTCGCGGCCCCGATGGCTCGCGTGGGGCAGTCCCCGATCTCCGCGCGCACCGCTTGGGCGCCCCGATGCGGCGCGTACAGGGCGAATAGGTGGTAGGTGGGAGTCAGCCACATCTGTTCGCCCTTGGTCTGGACGAGGGCTTGCAGGACGTTGACGATCTGGGCGATGTTTGCCGTCGAGACTCGGTCGCACCACTTGTGGAAGACGTCTAGGACGCCCGCACCGGCCACGGCGTCACGGATGGTGCTGGGCGCCTCATAGTTGGTGCCCATCACGGCCTCGGGGTGCCAGATGCCCCACTCGTCGAAGGCGATGCCGACCTTCTTCTTGCGGTGCGACGTCCAGAATCGCAGGATCTCGTCGGTGAACCGGATGTCGTCTTCCACCGTCGCCGCCGCGTGCAGGGAGTTATAGTAGTCGTCCTCAGTGAAGGTCAGGGCGGGGCCGTTGACCCAATACTGATGGACCGAAACGTGGTCCAGCAAATTTAAGTGGTTCCGCAGGGTCTCGACCAGCTTCATGTTCCAGTCGCGGTTGTTCAAGCCGCAGGCGACAAGCTCGATGGAGCTGTCGGCCATTTTCAGGAACGTCCCGAACCGCTTGAACTCCTTGGCGTAGTCTATGGCGTCATAGTTGCCGCCGCAGCCCCAGTTCTCGTTGCCGACGCCCCAGAACTTGACGTCCATCGGGGCATCGTGGCCGTTCGCGGCCCGCTCGCGGGCGAGGGAAGTGTCGGCCGCGCCGTTGCAGTAGACGACCCAGTCGGCCAGCTCCTGCGCCGAGCCGGAGCCGACGTTGCCGGCGAGGTACGGGTCTGCCCCGATGGCGCGGCACAGAGCGATGAACTCGTGCGTCCCCAGCGTGTTGTCCTCGACGACATTCAGGCCGCAGCTCTCGGCCCAAGTCCGGGGGCGGGATTCGCTCGGCCCGATGCCGTCGCGCCAGTGGTAGGAGTCGGCGAAGCAGCCGCCCGGCCAGCGCAGTTGGGGGATGCCGACGGCCTTCAAAGCCTCGATGACGTCGGTGCGGAAGCCGCCCTGATTCGGGATGGGCGAGGCCGGACCGACCCACAGGCCGTCATAGCAGCAGCGGCCCAGATGCTCGGCGAAGTGGCCGTGGACGTAGGGGGAGATCGTGCCGAGTGTTTCATCGGCGTGGATGGTGAGTTTGGACAAGGGAACCTCTTTATGCCTTGCGGTGTACGAGCATTGCGGTCGCCTGATCGAGCGGCCGGATGATCATCTGATCAATGTTGACGTGGGCAGGGCGGGTCACGGCCCAAACGATGGCGTCGGCGACATCGTCTGCCGTCAGGGGCGTCATACCCTGGTAGGGCCTGGTCGCCCGCTCGGCGTCGCCCCCGAAGCGGACCAGGCTGAACTCGGTCTCGACCAGGCCGGGCGCGATCTCGGTGACGCGGATCGGCTTTCCGAGCAGTTCCAATCTCAGTGTCTCGGCCACCGCCCGCTGGGCGTGCTTGGCAGCCGTGTAGCCCGCGCCGCCCGGATAGACCTCAAACCCGGCGATGCTGCCGATGACGACGATGTGACCCTTTCCCGAAGCTTCCAGCTTGGGCAGGAGGGTCCGGGTCATCCGCATGGTGCCCAGGACGTTCGACTCGAACATCGTCCGCCACTTCTCGTCTTCGGCCTCGGCGATGGGTTCCAGGCCCAAGGCTCCGCCCGCATTGTTGACCAAAACGTTGACGGCGGGGATCTGTTCACAGAAGGCAACGACGCTGGCCGTGTCGGTCACGTCCAGCGCGATTGCTCGCGCACCTAATTTGTCGGCGACGCTCTGGAGTCTGTCCATCCGGCGCGCGCCGAGGACGAGGTCGTAGCCGGCCGAGGCGAGATGCTGGGCGGTGGCCGCGCCGATGCCGCTGCTGGCGCCGGTGACGACGGCGATGGGTTTGTTTGTCATTGAGTGCCTTTCGAGGACCTAACCCCGGCGCGAGCGCCGACCCTGGCGCAACCGCACCCGACTCCCTGTTAGGGAAGGGTGAGGATATTGTTTCCGCCCTGTGAAGCAGGGCACTGTGTGTTGATGCTTTCTACCCTTCCCTAACAGGGAAGGGTCGGCGCTCGCGCCGGGGTTAGGTCCTAGAACCCGTCCTGTAAGTAGCAGACATTGGGCGGCAGCAGCCGCGAGAGGGTCTGATACTGCGCCTCGTCGCTGACGTCCAGCCGCCCCGCTGCGCGGAGCAGATCAAGAGGAGGCTGACCCCAATATACCTGTGACAGCGCTTGAATGTCCAGCGAGACGCCGGGTGCGGCCTGCGTCGGCTCGGCCTCCACACGCCCAGCCTCGGCGGTGAGCGCGAAGGTCTGGTTGTTCCAGCCGCAGGACTCGTCCGAGACTTGTAGGAGGACGCGGCCGGTCGCCGTAGGCTCGGGCGTCAGCGCGGCGAAGGCGGGCGCGACATCTACGACACGGCCCATGAACAGCGGGCTTATGGTCGTGTTCAGGTCGTAATGCATCATATGCACCGGCAGCGGGTCGTCGGCGGGGGCGGAGAACTCGACGCGCCGCACCTGGGTCCCGTAGTAGTGCAAGACGGCGAGCAGCCCCCGGTAGGCGGCGGGCGTGTTGGCGAAGAACTCGCCGATGTGGCCTGTCTCGCCGCCCGACGGGTAGCGGAAGGTCAAATAGCCCTCGGCCAAGCCGGTGGCTGGGTCATGATAGACCTGAACGTAGGTGGTCCGGTTGTCATGGTGCGATAGGGCGCGCTTCCAGAAGTCCGGTTGGGCGTCCATTCGAGTCGCCATGCCCCGGTGTCGGCGGGCGAAGGCTTCGTAGACGGGACGAACGACTTCCAGGGCCTCCAGGCCGTCATAGCAGCGGACGTGCCTGCCTTCGGGGCTGGCCCGGATCTCGGACGTTGGCAGCTCGTAACGGCGCTTCTCCCCCACCCACTCCCAGCCATGCCGCCGGTAGAAAGCGTAGGCGAACGGGTACAGGCCGCTCGTGAACTGCCCACTCTCACGCATGACGCGCAGGGACTCGGCGAGCAGGCGCCCGACATGACCGCGCCCGCGCTGCTCGGCGGCGCAGGCGACGCCCGCGACGCCGCCCATCGGCAGGTTGGCCTGACCCCAGGTCAGGTGCAGATCGTGGATGGTCGCCGCCGCGACTAAACGGGCCTCGTCGAACACACCCAATGTCGTGCTGACGCGGTCTTTGTCTTCCTCAGGTTCGGGGGCGGTGGGCCGGCTACCCCTGGAAAAGGCTTCGGACATCAGCCGCGACAGGGCGAGATCATCATCGGGCATCAGCGCGCGCAGGTCCATGGCGCTCATACCTTCACCGGCCGCGCGCCTTGAGCGGCACGGCAGGCATAGACGTGGGCCTCGTAGCCGGTCTTTTCTTTGTAATGCGCCATCAAATCACGGCAAAAGGAGGCCACGGCGTCGGTGTGGACCAGATTGACCGTGCAACCGCCCCAGCCGCCCCCCGTCAGCTTCGCGCCGATGCAGCCAGGTAGGCGTCCGGCGAGGTCTACCAGCAGATCTATCTCGGGCGTCGAGTTCTCGAACAGGTCGCGGCAGGAGGCATGGCCCTCACCGAGCAAAGTCCCCATGCGCGTCAGGTCGCCCTTCTGGGTGGCCTCGCGCATCGCCAGAACGCGCTTGTCTTCGCTCAGGACATGCCTGGCCCGCTTGCGCTGGTTTTCGGGCAATTCATTCTCGCGCGCCGTGAACTCCTCCCAGGTGACTTCGCGCAGCAGTGACTTGCCGAAGTGGGCGGCAGCGGCCATGCACTCGCCGTGGCGCGTGGCATAATCGCCGCTGGTCAGGGCATGTTTGACGTTGGAGTCGCAGACGACGATGGCGATGTCATCCCGCCCCATCTTGACGGCGCTGTGTTCGAGTGTCAAGCAGTCCAAAAACAGCAGGCCGTCTTGGACACCGAACACGGACGAGAACTGGTCCAGGATACCGCAGGGCACGCCCACGAACTCGTTTTCCGCCCGCTGACAGAGCCGCGCGATCTGCATGGGATCGCGGTCGAAGGGGAAAAGCTGCTGCAAGAACAGTGCCGTCGCCACTTCCAGGGCCGCCGACGACGACAGTCCCGCCCCGCCCGGCACATCGCTGTGGATGGCGGCGTTGAAGCCCCCGACGGCGACGCCCTCGCGCCGAAGCTGCTGGACGACGCCCAGCACATAACTCGCCCACGAGTTGTACGGGTCGGCCTGGACGTCCCTGGCCGAAAACACCGCGTCCCGCCGGAAGTCGGCAGCGTGCAGCGAGATGGTATCGTTGCCGGTCGGCGACCCGGCCACGACCGTGCCTTTGTCCAGGGCGGCGGGCAGGACGAAGCCGCCGTTATAGTCGGTATGGTTGCCCATGATCTCGACCCGCCCCGGCGCGAGGGCGGCGGCCCGAGGGGCGGACCCGAAGCGGCGGGTGTAGGCCGCGACGGCGTTGTCTACGAGTGCCATTGTGTCATCCTCATTCGATGTGGTCTGAGTGGCCCCACGCGGGTCCAGCCCCTAATCCTGGGGGAGCGGAACCCACCCCGCCTCGTTCCTCGGCACCCCTCCCGAAACGGGAGGGGGAGGAGTTCTGGAGGGAGGCAGGGTGGGCACGGCGAGCGGCACCCGCTCCGGCTTCTTCCACTCCGGCTTCTTCCGCTCCGGCTTCTTCCACTCCGATCTCTTCCCCTCTCCGCTTCGGGGAGGGTGCCGAGGAACGAGGCGGGAGGGGTTCCGGCTCCAGGATTGGATAGCCTCACTCTATCCCCGGCTGCGTCCGCCAATAAATGCCGTTGGCGCGGGCCATCAGTCCCATGTCCACCATCTCGCGGCGCAGGCTCGCGTAGTCCTCGTGGTAGTTCAAGAGCAGGAAGCTGACTTCCTCCTCGGTGTAGGTCCGGCCCACCTCGAACTTCTCGGTCAGGTAGCGCAGGACGACCTCGCGCTTCTTGCGCTGGACCGGGATGCTCCGCAGCCGCCCATTGACGAAGAAGTCCCCCAGCACCCGCACGTCGAAGGCGGACGCGCCAGGCGGCAGATCGGACGGGCCTGCCGCCGCTTTCGCTTCGCGCAGAGCTTCGAAGATCGCCAACGGCTTGTAGCGCCAGCGGAAGCCGTCATGGGCGAACGTTTCTTCCAGCAGTCCCACTGCTTTGAGCGGCGGCAGCAGGGCCATCGTCTCCGTTTCGGACAGCCCCGCCGCCCGCGCCAGCGTGTGCAGGGGCAACGGGTCATCGCAGAGTTGGCCGAGCAGCTTGACCTTCTTGGGGTCAGCGAAGACGCACAGGATGTCGGAGGAATTGGTCATAACAGTGTGAAATGTGAGTTTCAGAAATGCACAGTTGCTGTCAGTGGCGTCTATAAGTTTCCCGGTGTCGGTTGAT
>JANOOM010000438.1:0-9038 GCA_031421335.1 Armatimonadota bacterium | reverse complement strand
GCCGCGTCCTCTCCGCCCCGCTCATCATGGAGCCGATCACGACCAGTCAGGGCAAAATCAGCGGTGGGTTCGCTACTCTCACCGAAGCCCAGGCCCTCGCCGACCGGCTCAATGGCGCGGCGGGGCAGACCCAGAAACCTTGACAGTCAGCCGCCCGTAAGTTATAATGAAGCGTCGTTTTTCACGAGATTTAGAGTTCCAACAGAAGTCGGTCGAAGCGTTGTCTTCGCGGAGGAAGAATTGAAGCAGGAGAAAACCTGGGTGTGGGGGCTGGTCATCCTAGTCCTCATCGCCCTTTCGAGCTATGTGATGCTCGCGAAGCGCATAGACCCCAAGAGCCACAAGAGCGTCGCCGCCTTCCCGACCAAGTACGGGCTGGACATCAAGGGCGGCGTCCGTGCTACGTTCCAGGTGCGGACCGATCTCGCCCCTACCGTCCCCTATGATCAGGCCACCATCCAGCGCATCCTGGAAGACCGGATCAACTCGGCGGGCGTCGGCGAGGCCGTCGTCCAGCCGCGCCCGCAGGAGAAGCAGTTCGTCATCGAGCTGCCCGATGTCAAGGACAAGAACGCTATTCTTGACCAGCTCGGCACGACCGCCCAGATGACGTTCTATTACTTCCCGGATGTCCGGTCGGAAGACCCCAAAACGGCGTCCTACCCGCTCGGCCTGAACATGGGCCGGAGCGCCACCGGCCATGACAAAGCTCAGTTCTCAGTCCTCGCCCCCTGGAACGGCTTCACCCCCGGTGAGACCTTCCGCGACGGCGCGCAGATCAAGACCGACTGGACGGCTCTGCTGACCGAGGCCCGCAGCAACCGGCCCGGCCCGGCGACTTCGCCTTATGTCCCGATCCCTGTGAACCCGGCCCAGAAGCAGGTCATCGGTGCCCAGTATGACCAGCTCACGTCGGACGTGACCCTCTACCTCACGGCGGCCCAGCAGCAGCGCGCGTCCGCCCTGAACCGGGAGATCACCGGATGGAACACGGTTATCGCCGACGCCTTGAACGCCAATGGGGGCAAGCCGATCTTGACCGGCTCCGATCTGGAACCGAAGTCCGCCGCCACACTCAGCGGCCTGAACTCCTTGCCCACCGTCTCACAGGTCTTCACGGACAAGGGGAAAGAGGCTTTCGCCAAGTTCACGACCGAACACACCGGCGAGGTGAACGGCATCGTCCTCGATGACGCGGTGCTGTCCGACCCGAAGATCAATGAACCCATCCTGGACGGTCAGGCCGAGATCAGCGGCGGCTTCGCGACGCTGACCGAGGCGAAGAACCTCGCCAACCTGCTGAACGCCGGCGCCCTGCCCATCCCCTTGGAGCAGGTGGCGACCGAGTCGATCGAGGCGACGCGCGGCATCGGGGCCGTCACCAAGAGCCTGATCGCAGGCGGCGTCGGCCTGGCCTGCGTCCTGCTCTTCATGCTGGCGTACTACCGACTGCCCGGCCTGCTGGCAGACATCGCTCTGTTGATCTACGCCCTGTTCACCCTGGCGATCTTCAAGGGCGCTCTGGGCTGGCTCTTCCCCGGCCTCGTCGTCACGCTGACCCTCCCCGGTATCGCGGGCTTTATCCTGTCTATCGGTATGGCCGTGGACGCCAACATCCTGATCTTTGAGCGCCTGAAAGAAGAAGTGCGAAGCGGGAAGTCGCTGCGACCCGCCATTGACGCCGCCTTCAAGCGCGCCTTCCCGGCCATCCGCGACTCGAACATCTGCACATCCATTACCTGTATCGTGCTGCTGTCGCTGGGTACGGCCACCGTGCGCGGCTTCGCCCTGACGCTGCTTATCGGCGTCCTGGTCTCGCTGTTCTCGGCCATCACCGTGACGCGGACGCTGCTGTACCTGCTCGTGGACCTGTTCCCCGGCCTGGCGAAGAACCCGGCCCTGTTCGGTCTGAACGTCCGCTCCCTGGTGGGCCGGACAGTGGCCGAGGGTGACCGCAGTGGCCTGAACATCATCGGCCGCCGGAAGTACTTCTATCTGCTGAGTCTTGCGATCATCGTGCCGGGTATGATCTTCCTCGCTTTGGGCGGCCTGAAGCGCGGCATTGACTTCACCGGCGGCACGCAGATCGAGGTCAAGTATGCGCGCCCTATGACAGCGGGTGCCGTCGAGGGTGCGCTTTCTGGTGCTGGCTTCAAGCGCAGTACGATCCAAATGGCGGAAGCGGGCACAGTCGCCATCGTCACCGTCCCGGACGTCTCGACGGCGGCCTCCAAGCTCAATAGCCCCGTCTACAACGGCCTGACGACGGCACTGAATCAAGTTGGTCCGAACGCAGAGGAGCGGTTCGGAACCACCGGCCCGATCATCTCCAAAGAGGTCACCAGCAACGCCATCCAGGCGGTCATCATCGCCTCCAGCTTGATCGTTCTGTACCTCGCCCTCGTGTTCGGCATCGGCGGGTTCGTGGCGGGCCTACGGCTCGGAAGCTCTGCCGTCGTCGCCCTGCTGCACGATATTCTGGTCCTGCTGGGCGCGTTCGCCATCTTCGGCTACTTCTTAGGGTGGGAGATCGACACCCTCTTCATCACGGCCATGCTGACCGTTATCGGCTTCTCGGTCCACGACACGGTCGTCATCTTCGACCGCGTCCGCGAGAACCTGCGGCACAAGACGCGCGGCGAGAACTTTGAGTCCCTGGTCAACCGCTCCATCGGCCAGACGCTGGCTCGGTCCATCAACACGTCCCTGACCGTCGTGATGACCCTGGTCGCCCTGGTCATCCTCGGAGGCCAGACGACGCGCCTGCTGAACGTCGCCCTGCTGATTGGTATCGTCAGCGGGACCTACTCGTCCATCTTCAACGCCGCTTCCATCCTGGTGGACTGGGAGAACTGGCTCGCCAAGCGGCGCGGGGCGGGCGGCAGTGGCGGTATAAGCGGCAGTGGAACCGGCATCGCTGCGACGACAGGCGGCGCAGCCGTCTATCCCGCCAGCAATGGCGGCGCATCCATCTACCCCGCAAACGGTGGCAGCACCCGGCCCCCGGCCGCCCGGCCTGCTCCCCCAACCGCGCCCCGGATGCCGGCCCCCGGCGAGGTCCAGATCTCGGCAATCAAGGCCAAGAAGAAGCGGCCCGCTAAGCGGTTCTAAGCACAAGGGGAACCGCCGGCCGTGGACAGTAATGGGTCGCGGCCGGCGATTTTTCCGCACCCCTTCCGCTTTTGCCAGGGCCATTCGAGTAGGAGATGCTAAGGAGGGACGACAAGCCAAGATGGCAGCAAACATACGGTTCATCGTCGTATGCGTTCTTGGCAAGCGCATCACTGTGACGGAAGATTACTGGCAGAAGATCATCACGATCAAGCACCCGAGCATGGCCGGGCGCGACGCACAGGTGCAGGAAACTTTGGTGGACCCGGACGAGGTCCGGGAAAGCAGGAGCGACACCCAGGTCAAGCTGTACTACCGCAGCTTATTGGGCCTTCATCTGTGCGTTGTCGTCAAGCACTTGAACGGAGACGGCTTTGTCATCACCACCGACCTCACGGACCGCATCAAGGAGGGCACAGCAGTATGGACAAGATCTTGACACACTGGGACACGGAAGGCGACACACTCAGCGTCTGGTTTGATGACCCCCAGAAAGAACACTCGTGCCAAGAAACCGGCGATGAAGTGATTCTCGCCAAAGACATCACCGGGCGCGTGATTGGCTTTGAGAAACTGAACTACCGCGTTTCTCGGGAACAACGGAGCAGCGGCGAGCTGCCGGTCGAGGTCAAGGTTGCCTGAACAAACACGCTGGACCGAACCCGAGCGCGACGCGCGGGCGGAACAGACCCTCGTCCGCGAGCTGTGTATCCACCCGCTCTCGGCACGGCTGCTCTGCAACCGGGGTTTGTCCGACCCCGCCGCCGCCGATGCCTTCCTGCGGCCCGAGATCAGCCAGCTCCATGACCCCTTCGGCTTGCCCGACATGGACAAGGCCGCGCACCGCATCAAGGACGCCCTGGCGACCGGCGAAACGATCTTTATCCACGGCGATTATGACGTGGACGGCGTCACATCAACCGCCGTCTATGTCCGCACCCTGCTGGCTCTGGGGGCGAAGCTGGAATACCGGGTTCCCCACCGCAAACGCGACGGCTACGACCTGAAAACGACGGCGATTGACTACGCCCATGAGAAGGGCGCCACGCTCGTTATCACGTCGGACTGCGGCATTCAGGCCCGCGAGGCCGTGGCCTATGCCAACAGCCTGGGCATGACCGTCATCGTCACCGACCACCATGAGCCGGGCGAGACTCTGCCGGACGCCTATGCCATCGTCAACCCGCACCGGCACGACTCGAAGTACCCCTTCCCCAATCTGGCGGGCGTCGGCGTGGCTTTCAAGACGATGCAGGCTCTGGTTCGGCTGGTCCAGCCGACCCACGAAGGCGCCTTCATCCAGAAGTTCTTGGACCTCGTCGCCTGCGGCACCGTCGCCGATGTCATGCCGCTGCTTGGCGAGAACCGTGTCTTCGCCTCATTCGGCTTGAAGCAGCTCGCCGTGACCCGCAAGGTGGGCCTGCGCGCCCTGCTGGACGGCGCGGGCATCAAGACCGACAAGCCGCTTTCCGCCGAGGCTGTCGGCTTCGGCATCGGCCCGCGCATCAACGCCGTCGGCCGGCTCGACGACGCCGCCGTCGCTCTCGACCTCATGCTGACCGGGGACCCCGAGGAGGCCCGGCAGCTCGTCGAGAAGATGAACGCCTTCAACGTCGAACGCCAGCAGGCCCAGCGGCGCATCTTAGAGGAAGCCAAACTGATCGTCGCCGGCCTGGATCTGGAGCGGACGCGCGTCCTGGTCATCGCTTCGCCTGGCTGGAACGCGGGCGTCGTCGGCATCGTGGCCGGGAAGCTCGTGGACGCCTACTACCGGCCCGCCATCGTCATCGGCGTCAACGACGAAGAGACGCACGGCAAAGGCTCCGCCCGCTCCATCAGCGGGTTCGACATGTTCAAGGGCATCCAGCTCTGCCGCGACCTCTTGCAGTCCTGCGGCGGCCACGAGATGGCGGCGGGCCTGTCCCTCTCGATGGACAACCTGGCCGACTTCTCGGAGAAGATCAACGCCCACGCCCACGCGACCATGACCGACGAGGACTTCATCCCGAGCCTCTCCCACGACGGCACGATTGACCCCTCGGCCCTCAGCCTGGACCTGCTGGAAGAGTGGGCGCGCTTCGCTCCCTTCGGCCAGGCCAACCCCGAGCCGAAGTTCGCGTCACAAAACCTCTTGATCTGCGACGCCAAGCGTATCGGCAAGGATATGACCCACCTCAAAATGCGCGTCCGCGCCGAGGCCATGGACCCCACCGACTGCATCGCCTGGGGCCAGGGGGACTGGGCCGACCGGGTCGGGCCGGGCGACTTCCTGGAAGCCGTCTATACACCCCAGATCAACGAATGGAACGGCCGTCGGCTGCTCCAGTTCAACATCAAAGACCTGCGCTATTCGGGGAACTGATTAGAAAGGGACACTCAAAGATGCCGCATTTGCACTGGCCGCGATCTTTCTTGATGACTGTGTTGGCCGCTCAGTGGATGGGCGCCGCCCACGCCCGGCCCGTGCCCGTTCATGTGCATTGGGAGAAGATCCATGTCTACAACCTCGCCCCCACCGCCGTCTTCGCCAAGCTCGGACTGACCCACAGCGTCAAGAACGGCTACACGCGCGACGGCAAGCAGGGCGTCGCCGACCCGACCTTCCCGCCGGGCTTGACCGATGTTGTCCCCTACGACGCCGCCAAGACGCTTATCGTGCGCGGCACGGCCGGCGGCCTCAGCTTGTTCCGCAGCCGGGTCCTCGCCGCCGACGTCCCCTCCCGGCCCATCCGCTTCACGGCGAGCCTGACCCAGCACCAGGGCACGGATGAACTCCCCACCGGCGCCACGGAGCAGTACCAGGTGAGCGACAGCATCCCCGCCGAGCTGCACGTCGGGGGCCGTATCTACCAGATCAAAGCCCATACCAACGCCGACGGCTCCCTTTGGATCGCCTGCCGGGTCAGCCTGCCCCTGCCGCTCCCGCCCCCCGCCCCGGATGCGCCCCCCGCCGCCGTGTTCGTCCCACAGCGCGTCTGGACCGACCCCCTCAGCCGCCGCCTGCGCCCCGGTGAGACCGCCGTTTTTGAGGACCTCGCCTCGTTCCGCTCGTCCGCCGGGCGCAAGCTGGGCGCGACCGGCGTGGACACCGCCGACGATTATACTCTGCGTATCATGCTGACGCCGAGCGCGGATGATCCCAACCTCGCGGCCCCCACCGCACCGCCGCCACTCTAATGGAAATCTCATGCTCCCATCCCTCCTGCCCCTGCTCCTCTCCCCCGAAACCGGAGGGCCGCTTACCCTCACCGTCCGACAGCGCGGTGGGGAGGAGGTCCTGGACGGCAGCCTTGCCGACGCCGCCGGGCACGTCTATCCCATCCAGGACGGCATCCCGCGCCTGCTCCCGCGCGAGCTTCTGGAAGCCCAGAAGTCGGAGATCGCCGCCCGCGACGCCCAGGTGGGCGACTACGACCGCATGGCCTTCTTGAACCACTTCGGCCGCGTCGAGATCCCCCTGACCCGCCGCGCCCTCGCCGCCAAACCCTCCGACATACTGCTCGAAGCCGGCTGCGGCACCGGGCGCATGACCCGCATCCTAGCACCCTCCGTCCGCGAGGTCGTCGCCATGGACTTCTCGTTCGAGTCCCTGCGCGTCAACCGGGCCAAGCTGCTCGCGGCAAACGTCCACAACGTCCATCTGGTCCAGGCCGACCTGTGCCGCCTGCCCTTCGCCGACGGCGCCTTCGACCGCGCCGTTTCGAGCCAGGTCCTGGAACACGTCCCCGGCCCCGAGGCCCGCGCCGCTGCCGTCGCTGGCCTGGCCCGCGTCTTGAAGCCCCAGGGGACACTGGCCCTGTCCGCCTACAAGCACTCCCTCGTGACCCGCTGCTTCGGCCAAAAAGAGGGGATGCACGACGGCGGCATCCCCTTCTTCCGCTTCACCCGCGCCGAATTGCGCGAGGCCCTCGGCAAGCACTTCGACGTCCACAGTGTTACGGGCGCTCTGGTCTATCTGTACTTGGCTCGCTGCACGCGCAGTGCCTGACGCCCTTTTTCTCCTAGCCCGCTGAACACTCGGCTCTGCGGCGGCTCCCGCGAGTAGGTGTGTTGCCATACACCTTTTCCTCGTCACGGCACAGACTCAAATCGTGTGTTTCCAGCATCGTCGCTCCAAACATCCTCGGCTCTCCGCTTCTTTTGTGAGGAGATTAGGATTGTGTTGAGACACCGTATGTTCCCGTGGCGCCGTGCTGCCCTTGCTCTGCTCCCGCTTTCTTCCCTCCTCATTGGCTGTCACCGGCAGAACGCCCTGATCCGCAAGGATGGGGAGACGTCGCTGTTCGACGGGCTGGGGACTGAGCGGACGGTGACGAACGGCAGCGGGGCGGTGACGGCGAGCCTGACGCTCTCGGCGTTCGGGTAGACTGTGGCAAGCACGGGGAGCAGCACGAGCGCCTACCAGTACGGGGCCACGTCGGGCTACCGGAGTGAGGGGGACGCGGGGCTGACGCTGGTGGGGTGCCGGTACTACGACGCGCAGGTGGGGCGGTTCATCACCCGCGACACCTACCTGGACCAAAAGCCCTACGCCTACTGCGACGGCGATCCAGTCAATGCCACTGATCCCAGCGGGCATGGTGCGGGCGTAGATACGGGAACCCTTTTAGGCGTCTTGGCAACCATACTCATTGCCGAAGTGGTCGCCGTAGCCACCGTAGGGGTCATCCTCACTGCACCAGTTATCATCGCGGTCGTTATCGTGGTGGTCGTCATCGGTGTCATTGGCGTCGAAACAGGAAGTGAGTACGGAAACGGAGAGGCCGATAAAAACACAGACTCCCCGCCCATAATAACAAGCATCCAGCACTATCTGGATACGCCTCAACCGAATTCCCTCTATCTGAACTAGTCTGATCGGGTCCGCCCGAGAGCGCTGGTCCCTGTCCTGGTGTTGAATATCCCTCCACTCAACACCAGGGCTGAAAGCTCTGTTTATACTGAATGTACATGATGCACTCGAACAGGCCTCATCAGAGAGTGATATACCAAGCCTCCAGACCGACGAGCGTGTCTGATGTTAGAAAACCAGATCAGAGCTGACAATCTGGTATATTCGCTAGTTGAAGGAATCGAAGAATGCGACCACAAAATTGGAGAGAGGGTGATTTAGGATCGCTAATCCTGTTCACAATAGCGTTCGCCGGTGTTGGCTTCGGGTGCGCGATCATATGCACCTTTGATTTTATTGACTCCGGATGGAACATTTGGAGCAAAGAGAGATTGCTACCGGTCGCAATCATTGCCGCTTCGGTTCTAGCCCTTGTATGGAGGTATCAACGTTACCACCGTTACAAGGAGGCAATCAATAACGCTGTGCGACAAGATTACAAAACTAGTAGCGGCCAACAAGATGTTTGGCCCCCACCGCCTCGACCGCCAGACCAAACTTCGACTTAAACCTACGGAGATTCGCTCATTCGGAAGGACAGCGAGACGCCGCTGTTCGACGGGCTGGGGTCCGAGCGGAGGGTCACCAACAGCGGCGGGGCCGTCCAGGGGACGCTGACAACTTCGGCATTCGGCCAGACGGTCGCCAGTACCGGCAGCAGCACGAGCGCCTACCAGTACGGGGCGACGAGCGGCTACCGGACGGAGGGGGACGCGGGGCTGACGCTGGTGGGGTGCCGGTTCTATGACGCGCAGGTCGGAAGGTTCATCACCCGCGACACCTACCTGAACCAGAAGCCCTACGCCTACTGCGACGGCGATCCGGACAACGCCGTAGACCCCAGCGGGCATGATTGGAGAGACATCGGAGAACATCTTGGTGAAACTGCGCTTGGCATTCTTGCCGCAATCGCGATACTCTCGGAGGGGGTTACAATCACCATTGTCATCTCTATAGGAGTCGGTCTCTGCGGGGCATCAAAATTAGGCGACGAGATCGCTGAAAAGATCGAGTCTTGGCCTGGCCCACCCGAAGA
>JANOOM010000437.1:0-9182 GCA_031421335.1 Armatimonadota bacterium | reverse complement strand
CCCACACCCGTCCCCCCCCCCCGCGGCGGGGGCGCCACCTGCCCGCTCTTTCTTCTTTCTCGGCCCGGTGGGGGCGACCCTTGTGGCCCCCCTTCGCTGCGTGTTCGCCCTTCGCTGCGTGTTCGCCCTTCGCTGCGTGTTCGCCCTTCCCCCAGGGTGTTCGCCATCATTTCATCCTTCCCCTAGCGCCTCGCTGGTGACGACATCAGCCGCACCTGCCCCAGTTGCGGCGAATAAACCTTGATATCATGGGCGAACTCGATCCTCAAATAGTTCATCCCCCCTGGCACCCGGTCGGGCCGGAAGTTCGTGCGGGAGAACTCCCCGCCGGTCGGGACCGGGCTGTCGTTCGTGACGGCAAGCGGTGTCCAGTGCCCGCCGTCCGGCGAGGCGTAGAATTTGACTTTGTCCGCCAAGGCGTCCGCAAAGTAGACGCGCGCCGCAAAATCAGTCAGGCGGTAAAGGTGGTAAGTCAGGCTCTCGGGCGTGTCACTGTCCCGCTTCAGGTGTGAAGGCGTTCCCTCAAACATGCCTGGGTGGGTCGTCTCGAAGACCCATTCCCCGATGTGGCTCTCCGTCTTGCTCCAGTCCAACATATCATCCACGACTATTTTCTCATCCGTGATGGTGACAGGGGCCGACGCCATTACGGTCCGGCCCGCGCCGCTCTTGGCTGTCGCTGTGACGATGACACGGCCCAGCCCGCGCGCCGTCAGTTTTCCCGATGACGTGATGCTCGCCAGTAAGGTCGGCTCGCCGCCGGTGCCCCTGACGGACCACCGCACCGCGCCGTTGTCGGGGATTACGGCAGCCTCCATCGGGACCACCTCGCCCCGTGTGACCTGGGTGCCCCGCACCGTGATGGCCGAGACCGGCGGCTTGATGCCTGCCGTGAGTGCGAGCGGGGAGACGCCCAAAGTCGTCAGGACGACAAGCCCGCGCGACGGTAGGCGGACTGTCATGCCCATGCCCAGATTGACGCCGCTCAGGACCCGCGCTGCGACGGGGGCGCCATCAGCGTCCACGGGCCGGTCAGCGTCGAAGTAATGGAACTCCCGCAGGGACGCCCGGCCCAATGCATTCGGGACGAGGACGCGCACCGTCCGCGCCGTGTCCGAGTCGTTGACGACGGCCAAGCTGAGGTCGCTCCTGCCGCCATTTGCAAAGGTCGCCGCCGCCACGCGGACGCCGGGGAACGGCGCGCTGCTGGCGCTGACGATCTTCATGCCGCGTGGGAATGCGCGGCACAGGATGGCCCAGGAAGTGAACCAGGGCCGCAGGTCCTCGTCTTCCGGGTGGCCCATCGCGCCGCCGAGTGTGTTCCAGAAGCCCCAGACTTTCAAGTTGTAGGCGTTCGGATTGGCTGCCGTCGGCGCGATCTTCGCCTGCGAGTGCATAGAGTCGTCCAGATCCCAGGCCGAAACTCCGCCGACGCCCGCTCGCATTGATTGAACCAGATAGTCGGCCATGAAGACGCCGTAGCCGAAGTCGCGGATCTTCACGTTGCTATCGCCGCTGTCCCACTTGCCGGTCAGGGCCGCCAGCGAGTCGTTCGTCCCGGCCTCGCCGACGAGGAACGGCTTCGACCGGCCCGCCGGGTCGTGGGCGGCGGCGAAGTCCCGGTGCCGCCGCAAAGTCTTTTCGATGGTCCCGCCCGTGATCTCGTCATCCTGGGCGTACCAGTGGATCTCATAGGTGCCCATAGTCTGCGGCAGGAGGGCGACGGCGCTGTCCGCCCACCAGAGCAGGTCCGTCCCCGAGGTATCCGGGCCGACCAGCGTGATCTGGCTTCCCAGCCCGTGCTTCTTGACTTCCGCCGCCAGGCTCTCCTGGGACGCCTGCCACTGGTCGAAGGCGGTCTGGTCGCCGCGCGGCTCGTTCTGCTTGTTGTAGTACCGGATGCAGGTGTAGCCCTTGTCTTTGACCAGGTGCTCCAGGCAGTCCCCGATGAGACGGGACCAGCGCGGGTCGTCGCCCGCCATGCCGAACGAAGGTCCCCACTCGCCCAGCAGGACCTCGACGTGGTGCGCCTGGCAGTAGTCCAGTATTTTGTAAAGCCGCCCCATCCGCGCCGTGTCCCAGGCATAGACCGGGATGTCCTGGGCGTCAAACCCGGAGCAGTAGAAGTCCGACGTCAGGCAGCAGCGGATGAACTGCGGCCTCAGCGCGTCCACGCGCTTGGTGATACGCTCCCACTGCGCGTCCGTGTAAACATAGTCGCTGGGGTCCCACTGCACGCCTGCGCCGGTGTAGCTCTTGACGATGGCCGCGTCCGTGTCTACATAGACCGTGGCGTCGGCGGGCGGGGCAGCATGGGCTGCGAAGGAGGAAGCGAGCAGCAAGCCGGATGCCGCCAGGGCGAGGCAAGAACGATTGACCATTGGGTACTCCGAGTCAGCGTCACCGACGCCAGGTTCATCGCGCGCCACTTCGCCGGGTCGGCGGGCCGCACTGTCAGGATGTGGTAGTCGTCCCAGCCCGCTGTCTTCGGCAGTCCGAGCGTCACCGACACGCCCTGCCCTGCGCGCGCACCGCTCCGTGCAGGTCGGCAGCATCCGGCGTGAGCGTGAACGCGCTGTCTGCTGCGGCCTTGACGACCGAAGCGCAGGCCGGCCTTGCGTGCGGCCTTGGCCCACGTCCCCACGATGTCGTTCTTCGGGCCGATGGCGACCGAGTTCCACGGCTGGTACTCGTAATCGTGGCTGTCCTCCTGATAGGGAGTGGCCTAATTGCGTCTGATTGCATTGAAGGGCGAACACCCCGAAGTGAAGGTGAACACGAGGTTCGCTCTTACGGGAATCGCTTGTAGGGCGCGAACCTTGTGTTCGTCCTCAGACCCTTATGAGCCACTACCCAGTTCCGAGCCGGCGGTTGAAACCGCGCCAACAAAATCACAAAACCTGCCTCCGCAGGTTAAGACGAGACACTGAGAGCGGACCACCTGTATGAGTCCACGCCCGCATCCCCTCTAGCCCCTAAGCCGTCGCCTGCAAGACGTACAGCACGCCGTTCGTCGCGGCGCAGACGAGAAAATCGCCGTAGAGGGCAAGCCCCGCCGTCCCCAGGCGCGTGCCGGGCGTCGACTCGTAGGCGCGCTGCACGTTGTATTCGGCGTCCAATGAGTACAAGTTGCCGTCGTCCGCCCCTGCGAAGATCGTGTGGCCGCCGCAGGCCGGCGCGCAGCGCAGGGGCGTCGCGCTTACCCGGCGCGAGCGGATCAGGTTGCCGGTGCCGGCGGCGACGACGTGCAAAAACCCGTCGTCGGCCCCGACGTACAGCAGGCCGTCAAAGGACAGGGCGGGCGAGACCGAGATCGCCCGCGACGACACGTTCGTCTTCCAGCGGACCGCGCCGGTCGCCGACTCCAAGGCCCAGACCGTCCCGGTCATGGTGGCGGCATAAACGATGCCTTCCCGAACAAGCGGCGCGGCGTCGAACGACCCATCCGTCTCGGCTGCCCAGACCGCAGTCCCCGTCGCCAGGTCGAAGGCGCGCACCTGGCCGTCGTCGCTGCCCACGAAGACGCCCCCACCCCAGGCGGCCGGGGCCGTATCAAGCTGCCCGCCCACTGGCAAGGTCCGCACCAGGCGCCCGTCGGCGCGGTCCAGGACGACAAGATCCGCCCCCGACGGCACCAGCAAAAACTCGCCCGAGACCGTGACGCCGCCGTAGACGGTCCCCGAGACCTTCGCTTCCCACCGGCGCGTGCCACGGATGACATCCATCGCCAGCACCGACCCGCCCAGCGTGGCGGCGTAGAGGGTGCCGTCTTCCGAAAGAGCCATCGCGCCCCGGTCCGGGTACAGGCCGCGCCCATCCGGTAGGTCGAAGTCCCACAAGGCCGCCCCACTCGCCAGCGCGAAGGCGTAGATCGTCGCCCGGCCCGCCGATGAGTCGATGGCTGAGGCGATCACCATGCCGAAGGCGGCCAGCGGCGCACTCCATTCCAAAGCGTCGGCGGCCCGCGTCGGCGCGGACGTCGGGAACGACCAGCGCCGGGCCAGATGCGCGCCCAGCGGAAGCTCGGAGGCGAGAGCGTGACTGTCGTCCCCGCCCGGCGCCATGCGCCAGTCCGCCTGCGTCCGCAGGACGTGGGCCGGACTCAGCCGGCAGGCCCGCGCGAGCCAGGTGTTCGGGGTCCCGCAGACCGGGCAGAGCCGGATGCGCTCCCCGCAGCGGCGGCACTCGGTCGCGCCTTCGGGCAGGTCGGCGGCGCAGTGCGGGCAGTTCGAGAGGGGTGGGACGACCGCGATGAGGAGTTCCACATCAGCGGGCAAGTCAGCGGCGTCGGCAGCCTGCACGGCGAGGTACTGCCCGAACAAGGTGACGCGGGTGGGGGCCAGGGCCGCGTTCCCGGCCCGCTCCGGCCGCAGCTCCGCCACGATCCTCTGCGCCTCGGCGGGGGCCAGGGCGAACTCGGACGGGTACAAGTCCAGCCACGGCACGGGCGAGCGGACGCCCACATGCAGGACGGCGTGGGCGTTCTCGTTGCGGACCATGGCGACGCGCCGCGCGACCTTGTCGGCGCCCAGGGCGTGCTCCTGCGAGAAGTTGAATTCGGAAGTGTCGAGGACGGACATTACAATCCTATCAACTTAAAAAGCGGGTTGTGACCGGCGTCTCCGCCGCGCGCTGATTGCCTCAGTAAACTCTGTCCCGACAAAATGCAGTCCCACTCCATCATCCGCCGCGAGTCCGCTTGGCAAGTCCTTCAAGACGAAGTTATGGTAGGCGAGACGCCGCTCCGCCTCACCGTCACAGTGCGGGCAGACGCTGCCCGTCAGCAGGTCCAGCCCGTCTGTAAGCGTTGGCGCAATGGCATGATTGGAGCCTCACGCAAATATCAGATAGGGCTGCTCCAGAGTCTCTTTAAGCTGGGCCAGGAAGGCGGCGGCGGGGGCACCGTCCACGATGCGGTGGTCGAAGGAGAGGCACAGGTTCATCATAGGGCGGACGGCGGGCAAGCCGCCCACGGCGACGATGGTGTCAACGATGGTGCAGACGCCCAGAATGGCCGCTTGGGGCGGGACGATGATTGGGTCGAACTGCGTGACGCCGGATGTGCCAAGGTTGGAGATCGAGAACGTCCCGCCGGTCACCTCGCCCGTCGTCAGGCCGCCGGTCTTGGCGCGTGCGGCGAGGTCTTTCAGTGCCCGGCTGAACTCGCCCAGCGACAGGGCCTGCACGTCCCGGACGACCGGCACGATCAGGCCCTCCACCCCGAGGGAAACGGCGACGCCGAGGTTCACCGACTCGTATAAGGTGATCTCGTCCTCTGCCAATGTGCTGTTAAGGTACGGGTGGTCCTTCAGGACCCGCGCGGTGGCCTTGGCGATGATGTCGGTGAAGGAGACCCGGACGCCGACCGCCTTCTCGATGGCGGGCAAGACTTGCGCCCGGAACCGGGCCGCCTCGCTCATGTCCACGGGGAGAGTCAGCGTGACGTGCGGCGCGGTCCGGGCGCTGCGCGTCACGGCCTCGGCCACCATCTTCCGCATCCCGCGCAGGGTGACGATGGTTGTCCCCGCCGGCGCCATTGCCCTTGTGGAGACAGGGGAGGGGATCGGGCAGGAAGGGGCGACGCTGCGCTTGACGTCCTCCTGCGTCACTTTGCCGGCGTGGCCAGTGCCGGTCACGTCCCCGACCGCAACGCCGTGTTCGTTGGCGACGCGCTGGGCGAGGGGCGAGACGCGCGGTGCGATCTTTTTCTGGGCCTGTTCTTCCTCGTGGAAGACTATGACGTCCGCCTCGACAACGCGCCCGTCCACGCCCGTGCCGCGCCCGACCAGGAGCGCGATGTCCACTCCGTTCTCGTCGGCGCAGCGCCGGGCGCGCGGGCTGGCGAAGATCGAAGCCCCCCCCGCCTCCAATCCTGGGAGGGCCGAATGGGGAGCCGGAATAAGCCTAGAAGCGCCGCTTGCTGCGTCCTCCTTCCCCGACTTGTCCTCTCCGCCCCCCCCAGGATTGGGGGCGGAAGGGGCCAACAGGGTGGAAACGTCCTCGCCCACTGCCCCCAGGATCGCCACGGGGCCGCCGACCAGGACGGTAGCGTCGGCGGCTGCCAGGATCTTATGCAGCACGCCTGCTTCGGGCGCCTCGACCTCCATGTTCACCTTGTCGGTCATCACCTCGTAAAGCGCTTCGCCCTTGGCGACGCTTTCGCCCTCGGCCTTGAACCACTGGGTGATCGTGCCTTCTTCCATGCTGTTGCCCAGGACGGGCAATTCGAGTGTCTTCGCCATACGCGTTTCTCCTTAGTCTGACCTTCTCCGGGTCCGAGTCCTCCCGCCTCAGCGCGGGCTGCTCAATTGTTCATTTACCCCACATGATGAACTCCTGCCCCGCTGGCGCCTTCACTTTGGCGGCCTGCTTCGCTTCCGCCTTTTCAGGCGGCGCAGGGGGAGGAGAGGTGGGCGCGCTGATGAACGGGGCCGGAATCGAGGCGGCCCGCACCGTTGCCGGTGAGGCCTCCATGACCGGGGGCACCTTGACCGGGGGCGCCCCGACCGACAGAGCCTTGAGGTCGTTCCGGACGGATGCGCGCGCATCTTCCGCGCTCCGCAAGTCCCGCTGGGTCGGGCTGAATTCCCGGTGCTGTTCTGCCGGCGTCTCGTGCGCGACTTGCGGGAGGGCGGGCCGGACGCGCGCACGCGCCGCGCGCAGCGCCTTCATGTCCGCCGCCAGCTTCTCCCGCAGGAGATGGTCGTCTTGCGGCAACTGGGCGTGCGGCAACTGGGCGTGCGGCAGCGCGGCGTAGGAGTGCGGCAGCAGCCTCTGCTTTTGAGCGTCGCCCGCATGAGGGCGGGGGGCAATCAGAGGAATGCGGGGGACCGCGTCGGCGACGGGGGCGCGGAAGGGCGCGGGTGTGAAGGGCGGGGCCGCTGGGGAGGCGGACCCATCGCCCGGCTCCGATAGGTCTCCACCTTCCAGGGCGCTCCCGGACGCGCCCCCAGCGGGCGCGGGTGCCGAAATCTCGCGGCCCGGGGGCCGGCCGGGGCCGGGGCTGTTTAAGGACAGCCCGATCACCACCAGCACCACGATGGCCCCGGCCGTCGCTCCCAGCCAGGCGGAGCGCGTCATGCGGACCGTGTCGGGCGGCGAGGCATGATAACCCGTGGCCGTCGGGGGGGCATGATAACCGGTCGCCGTCGGGGAAGGCGCCTTGGGGGAGGGCGGCACGGCCTTCAAGGGCGGCGCCCCCATGCGCCGCGCCGCCTTGAGGATGTCGTCATAGGCGGTCTTGCGGGGAGCATCCGACAGGAACGTGTAGGCGGCGTTGATGCGCCGGAACTTCTCCTGGGAGGCCGCACTGTTGCCGCGCACATCGGGATGGTAGCGCTTCGCGAGCAGCCGGTACTGCGCCTTGACTTCCGCCATCGGGCTGCCCGGCGCGAGTTCCAGTATTCCGTAGTGGTCCGGCTCGATCGGCATCATAAAGTCTTCTCTTTCAGGTCAGCGGAAGGCGGCCCGGCCCGACAGGCCGACCCCTACTTCCCCATGCCGCGCAGGCTCTTCAAGCACCGGTCAACACATTCCAGCGGCGGGTGTGCGTAAGACTCCTGCTCCACGATGTACCACTGCGTCCCGCCCACCTCTTCGCACAGGCGGAAGATCTCCGGCCACGGCACGTCGCCCTCCCCGAGGAGTGCGTTCGGGTCGGAAGCCGAATACTCTTTCAAGTGGACCGTCAGCGCCCGGCCCGGATACCGCGAAAGGAACGGGGCAGGCGCGGCCCCGCCGTGCATCATGTTCCCCGTGTCCACCTGCATGACGACCTCGGTCCGCGTGTGTCCGAAGAAAATGTCCCAGGGCAGCTCGCCGCCCTCGACCGCCTGGAACTCCTCCGAGTGGTTGTGGTAGCCCACCCGCATCCCCAGCGCTTTGGCCCGTTCGGAGGCCGCATCGAAGAGCCGTGCCGTTTCCAGCCAGGCATCTTTCGTACCGGTCCGCTCGCGTGGCAGGCCCGGCACGATCAGGTATGGGTTACCCAGAACCCGGTTGAAGTCCGCCGTCCGCTCGATCTCGTCGCCCAGGACCGTCTCCAAAGCCGTGTGCGTCCCGCAGCAGAGCAGCCCGTTGTCGTCGAGCATTGCCCGCAGCTCCGGGGCGGTCCGCCCGTAGTAGCCCGCGAACTCGACGCCCGCATAGCCCATGGCGGCGACCGCCTTGAGGACGCCGGGTAGGTCGCGGGCGCAGTCGTCGCGCACCGAATAGAGCTGCAAGCCGATGGGGATGTTCGCCATTCGAGTTTAGCCTTTCAAAGAGCCTCGTTGCCGGAAACGCCGCCAATGTTCCTTGGGGATGCGGTCGCGCCGCCCGCGATAGGCCGGATGTGGGGGCCGGTCAGACCAAACCCTGACAACCTGCCACTGCGAACGCCGCGACTCGTTGCGGCAGAGTTCGACTGGGTGCCGCTTGTGCCAGAGCCAGTTCATGTACCCCCAAGCGAAGGTGGATCGCTGGACAATGGAGCGCGGCGGCAGATCGTAATTGTAACGGGTCATCAGTTCGCCAAATCCGATCACTCCCGCCCGAACACCTCGCGCCGCTGGTCACGCTCGCGGTCACGATCGGCGATACTCTCGCGCTTGTCCCACAGCTTCTTGCCGCGCCCCAGCCCAATTTCGAGCTTGGCGAAGCCGTTCTCGAAGAACATCTTGGTCGGGATCACCGACAGGCCGCGCTCGTTGACGCGTGTGGTGATCTTGGTGATCTGCCACTTGTGCAGCAGCAGCTTACGCTGGCGGCGCGACTCGACGTTGTAGCGGTTCCCCTGCTCGTAGGGAGCGATGTAGAGGTTGTAGACCCACACTTCGCCGTTCTGCACCCGGCAGAACGAGTCCTGCAAGTTCGCCAGTCCCAGCCGGACCGACTTGATCTCCGTCCCGGTCAGCGCGATACCCGCCACATAGGTCTCTTCCAGGGCGTACTCGTGCCGCGCCTTACGGTTGAGCATGGTGGGGTCGCGCTTCTTCTCGTCTTTGTCTTTTGCCGTGGTCGCCATAGGAGCTTTTCCGTCCCGTCGTCACCGCCGGGACCGCCGCGCGGCCCCAGTTACAAGCCTCAGCCGCCCGGGCGCTGCGCCAGCCACCGCTCCAAATCGGCGGCGCTGCTGAAGTCCAGCAGCGCTTCCCCCAAGTCATCAAGCTGCTCCGCTGGCAGCGCCGCCACCCGCGCCGCCG
>JANOOM010000436.1:0-12479 GCA_031421335.1 Armatimonadota bacterium | reverse complement strand
CCCCCGGCAACGCGGACGCCGCCGTCCTGCTGGGACAGATACTATTGGACGCCCATCAGACTGCCCAGGCGCTGGCGGCGTTCCGTCAGGCGCTGGCGCTGGCCCCAAGCTCCGTCCTGGCGCTGCACGGGCTTCTGACGTGCGACGCGGCGCTTGGCCGGCCCGGCGAGGCCGCGCGGACGAGGGCACTTCTGGATACAGCGCTGGCGCGACGCGTCCGCATGGGCCACGCTTCGGACCTCCTGCTGGCGAGCCCCGCTGACACCGCCGCCACGCTGGACATGGCCCGCCTGCGCGAAGAAAATGGCGAGCCAACGCTGGCCGAAAGTTACTTCCGCCGGGCGGTCCGGGTGGCCCCGCAGGACGCGCACGCGCGGGCCGCCCTTGCCGATTACCTCCGGCGCGCGCAGCACAAAATGGAGACGCGGAACATGCCTTGACGCCGCGCCGTAAAAGAAAGAAGCAGACTGAGGTATAACACTTCTAGCAGAGCGGCAGCCATGGACTTGAGGCCTTTCTTGTGCGTCGCCGCCTGTGGCGCCGTCCTGAGCATCGTCGGCTTGGCCGCATCCGGGGCGGGCGCGAGGGCGAGCGCAGACGGTTCCGTCTCATTGCACCCGAAATATCCGCCTTGGTGTGCGGAGCATCAAAGGTGGGTAGCCCACAGACTGGACCAGATACACACGGTCAAGGCGGGCATGACGCGCGCAGAATTGAACGCGGTGTTTCTTCCCGAAGGGGGCTTTTACACCAGTTCCGCCCAGACATACCTTTACCGCGGGTGTCCGTACTTCCGGGTGTCCGTACTTCAAGGTGCGTGTCACGTTCCAGGTACTCGGTTCGGGCCTGGAGATCCCAGGGAACCCCAAAGACAAAATCCTCAGCATCTCGGAGCCGGTCGTGAATGTCGTCTCCCAGCCAAACTGATCCCATAGCCATTCAGCGCAAGGAGCAATCGAAACCCATGAAGCGACGTGATTTTCTCAAAAAAGGGCTGGCCGCCGCGGGCGGTGCCGTCCTCGCCGGCGGGACCGCTGGTCAAGCAAACGCAACCACCAATGCAGCCGCCGACGCTGACGGGGCGCGGGCCGTACAACGTCCCCAGCCGGCCGTCGCGGGCGGGTTCTATGCGCCCAACCGAGCGCCGCTTGCCCCCACGGCTTTCTCCAAGCTGCCGACCGGCAGCGTGACGCCGCAGGGGTGGATACGCCGGCAGCTTCTGCTCCAGGCTGAGGGGTTATGCGGACGGATGCCCGAAGTCTCCGATTATCTCAAATACGAGGGCAACGGCTGGGTGGACGCCGACTCGACGGTCGGCTGGGAGGAAGTCCCCTACTGGCTGCGCGGCTTCGGCGACCTCGGGTATGTTCTGGGCGACCAGCGCATCACCGCCCTCGCCACCAAGTGGGTGCATGGCATCATGGCGAGCCAGTCCGCCGACGGCTGGTTCGGGCCGAAGAACCACCGGACCTCGCTCGACGGTGGGCCGGACATGTGGCCGCACATGCCCATCCTGAATGCCCTCCAGTCCTACCACGAGTACACCGGGGACACACACGTCTTCACGTTCCTCACCAAATATTTCCAGTTCCAGGACCAGGTGCCCGCCGGCCAGTTCATAAAGAGCTGGGCGGGCTATCGGTGTGGCGACAACATCGAGACCATCCACTGGCTTTACAATCGGACCGGCGGGGAATGGCTGCTCGCCCTCGCCAAGCGCATCCACGACAACTCGGCGGACTACACGAATGGGATGCCGACGTGGCACAATGTCAACGTGTCCCAGGGCTTCCGGGAGCCGGCCGAGCACTGGCTTCAGTCCAAAGAAGCCAGGCACCTGGATGCCGCCTACCGCAATTATGACCACGTCATGGACCTGTACGGCCAGTTCGCCGGCGGCGGCTTCGCGGGCGACGAGAACAGCCGGCCCAGCTTCGGCGACCCGCGCCAGGGCTTCGAGACCTGCGGCATCGTCGAGCTGATGCACTCGTTCGAGATGCTGACCCGCATTTCGGGCGACCCCGTGTGGGCGGACCGCTGCGAGTACATCGCGTTCAACTCCATGCCGGCCGCCTTCGACCCGCAAGGAAAAGGAACGCACTACATCACCAGTGCGAATTCCATTCAGTTAGACAATACGGGCAAGCAGCACGCGCAGTTCGCCAATGGCTCGTTTCCGATGCAGGCGCTCAAGCCGGGCGTCCACGACTACCGCTGCTGCCCCCATAACTACGGCATGGGCTGGCCCTACTACGCTCAGGAAATGTGGCTGGCGACGGCCGACGGCGGACTGTGCGCGTCCCTTTACGGGGCATCCGAGGTCCGCGCCCGTGTCGGCGACGGGACGGCCGTCACCATGACTCAGGAGACGGATTACCCGTTCGGCGACACCATCCACTTCAAGATGGACGCGCCTCGGGCGGTCTCGTTTCCGCTCTATCTGCGCGTTCCGGGCTGGTGCGCCGCGCCGACCGTCCGCGTCAACGGCAAGCCCATCGCCGTTCAAGCGGGGCCGCAGTCGTACCTCGTCGTGGAGCGCGAGTGGCGGACCGGAGACAGCGTCACCCTGCACCTGCCGATGGCTGTCTCGGTGCGGACCTGGCAAAAGAACCAGGCTTCGGTCTCGGTGGACCACGGCCCGCTGACTTATTCGCTCGCCATCGCTGAGAAGTGGCACCGCTACGCCGGGACGGAGCGCTGGCCCGAATATGAGGTGTTTGCGACCTCGCCGTGGAACTACGGCCTGGAAATTGACAAAACGAACCCCGCGCAATCCTTCGACATCGTGCGAAAAGGCAGACATCTCCCCGAAAATCCCTGGACGCACGAGACCAATCCCGTCGAGCTGCGGGTACGGGCGCGCAGGATCCCCGGCTGGCAGGCCGACCGAGACAACGTCGTGACCGTGCTCCAACCCAGCCCCGCCCGGACGGCCGAGCCGGTCGAGATGGTGACGCTGATCCCGATGGGCGCGGCCCGCCTGCGGATTACTTCCTTCCCCACCGTCGGGACCGGCGCGGACGCCCACGAGTGGGTCGTCCCTGTCAAGCCCGAGATGGCGATCACCGCTTCCTTCATCCACGACGATATTGACGCCGTGGCGGACGGCCTGGAGCCGAAGGGATCGAACGACCAGGTCGTCCCACGCTTGACCTTCTGGGACCACAAGGGGACATCAGAGTGGGTGCAGTACGACTACCCCCACGCGGTCCAGACGACCGGCGTCTCGGTCTACTGGTTCGACGACGCCGCCAGCAACGGCGGCTGCCGTGTCCCCCGCTCCTGGCGCCTGCTTTACAAAGACGGCGAGACCTTCAAACCCGTTCAGGCCGCGACCGCCTACGGGGTGGACAAGGACGGCTACAACCGCGTCACGTTCCCCGCTGTCACCACGACCGTCCTGAAGCTGGAAATGCAGCTCCAAGATGGTTTTTCGGGCGGCATCCTGGAATGGAAGGTGGAACGGCAGTCGGCGTCGAACTTAATGTAAGCACTTCCCGTGATAGATTTCTGGAATGAGCCAAAGGAGATACTCTTGACCACCCAACTACTGTTCCGCCGACCCACGGCCCTCGGCGCCTGCGCGCTCGCCATGATGACACTCGCCGGCTGCCACAGCGGCTCGAACTCGGGCGGCGGCACCGCGACCGAGACGACCGGCGGCTCCGCCGCTGCCGGCGGCCCCCAGATCAACCTGGCGTTCGTCACCAACAACCCGTCCGACTATTGGACCATCTGCCGCAAGGGTACTGAAGCCGCCTCGAAAGACTTGGGGAACGTCAACGTGCAGTTCGTCATGCCCGACGACGGCACGGCCGCCAAGCAGAAGCAGCAGGTGGACGACCTGCTCTCCAAGGGCGTCAAGGGCATCGCCATCAGCCCCGTGGACCCGGAAAACGAGACCCCGTACTTGAACACCGTGGCCGCCAAGACCAATCTGATCACGTCGGACAGCGACGCCGCCAAGAGCAACCGCCTGTGCTACATCGGCACCGACAACCATGCGGCGGGCGTCATGGCCGGCGGGCTGGTCAAGGAGGCACTGCCCAAGGGCGGCAAGATCATGGTCTTCGTCGGCAAGAGCGACGCCCAGAACGCTAAGGACCGCATCACCGGCCTGCGCGACGCCCTGAAGGGCAGCAACGTCGAGATCCTCGACGTGCGTACCGACGACGCCGACCACGCGCGCGCCAAGCAGAACGCCGCCGACGTCCTGACCAAGACGCCCGATATCGCCGGCATGGTCGGCATTTGGAGCTACAACGGGCCGGCCATCTACAGCGCCGTCAAAGAAGCGGGCAAGGCCGGCAAGGTCCAGATCGTCGCCTTCGACCAGGAAACGGACACCATGAACGGCATCAAGGACGGCACCATCTACGCCACCGTCGTCCAGGACCCGTACAAGTTCGGCTACGATTCGATCAAGCTGCTCACCGCCCTCGCCAAAGGCGACAAGAGCGGCCTCCCCGCCAGCAAGATGGACATCGTCCCGACGCAGGCCATCAAGAAGGACAACATCGAAGCCTATCTGACTGACCAGAAGACAAAGCTGGGGGGCTAGAAATGGCGGAGGCATACGCGGCCCCCGGCCCGGAAGCGAGTGCGGCGCCGATCCTGGAAATGGAGGGCATCTCCAAGCGCTTCGCCGGTGTGCAGGCTTTAAAGGGCGTCAGCCTCTCGGTCTGGCCCGGCGAGGTGGTCGCCTTGATCGGCGAGAACGGCGCGGGCAAGTCCACCCTGATGAAGATCCTGGGCGGCGTCCACCAGCCCGATGAGGGCACCATCAAGATCGCGGGGCTGCCGACCGTCATCCAGTCGGTCAAAGACTCGACGCGGGCGGGGGTCGGCTTCATCCACCAGGAGCTGAACGTCCTGGACAACCTGGACGTGGCCGGCAACGTCTTCCTGGGCCGCGAGCCGACGACCGGCGGGCCGCTGCGCCTGCTGGACCTGGCGCGGATGCAGGCGGAAGCGCAGCCGTACCTCGACCAGCTCGGGCTAAACGTCTCGAGCCGGACGCCACTGAAACAGCTCGCTTTGGCCCAGCAGCAGATGGTCGAGATCGCCAAGACCCTTTCGCTCCAGGCCCGCATCCTGATCATGGACGAGCCGACGTCGTCCCTGACGCTGACCGAGACCGAGCGACTGATCCAGGTGGTGAAGGAGCTGCGCGCGCGCGGCGTCTCCATCATCTACATCTCGCACCGCCTGGGCGAAGTCAAGGAAATGGCCGACCGCGTGGTCGGCCTGCGCGACGGCCGAAACGCCGGCAGCCTGAGCAGAGAAGAGATCACGCACGACCGCATGGTCAGCTTGATGGTCGGGCGCGACTTGGAAAAGTTCCAAGCCCCCCTCAACCCGGCCCCGAAGGCGACCCGGTTCACGGTGAGCGGCCTGCGGACGCGGCGCTACCCGGACCAGGAAGTCAACTTCGAGATCGGGGCGGGCGAGATCCTGGGCATGGCGGGGCTGGTCGGCGCGGGCCGCTCCGAAGTGGCCCAGGCCATCTTCGGTGTGGACCCGTCGCTGGCTGGGACACTGACGCTGGACGGCCAGCCCCTCGTCATCCGCTCGCCTCGTGACGCCATCCGTCAGGGGATCTACCTCGCCCCCGAGGACCGGCGTCGGTCCGGGCTGATCGTGGACATGACCATCCGCGACAACATCACCATGCCCGTGCTGACGCGCTATGCGACCGGCGGGCTGATTCAGAAGGGCCGCGAGGAAGCGGCGGCTCAGGCGGCCAGCAAGGCGCTGCGCGTCAAAACGCCGTCCGTCAACTTTCTGGCGCGCAACCTCTCGGGCGGCAACCAGCAGAAGGTCGTTCTCGCCAAGTGGCTGTCGCTGGAACCGAAGGTAATGATCTTCGACGAGCCGACGCGCGGCATTGATGTCGGCGCCAAGGCCGAGATCTACGACCTGATGCGCGGGCTGGCGAGAGAAGGCGTCGCCGTCCTGATGATCAGCAGCGACATGGAGGAAGTGCTCGGCCAGAGCGATCGCATCGCGGTCATGCACGAGGGCCGCGTCACCGGCTTCCTCCTGCGCGCTGAGGCGTCCGAGGAGACCGTTATGCAGCTCGCCGTCGGCCACGCGGCGGCGGGAAATCTGGGGAATCTATGATAGAACAAGAAACAAGTCAGGGGGGCGGCGCGGACGTGCCGCGCCTCCCGGCCCGATCCGAAGGCCCGCGCCTGCCCATCGCCAATGCCAGCAAGGAGCTTGGCATTTTCGTGCTGCTGGTCGTGCTGTGCGTCTTCGTCACCGTCATGTCGGGTGGCACCTTCCTGCACGCAGACAACCTCCAGAACACGTCCCGGCTGATCGGCCTGTACGGCGTCTTCAGCATCGGGCTGGGCGTCGTCATCATCACCGGCGGCATTGACCTCTCGGTCGGCTCCCTGTTCGCCCTGTTCGGCGTGCTGCTCTCCATCATGTTGACCGAGTGGCACTGGCCCTGGCCGATCGCCGTTCTGGCCGTTCTGGCCGGCGGCGGACTGGTCGGCCTGTTCCATGGCTTCCTGATCACGCGCATCAACCTCCAGCCGTTCATCGTGACGCTCTGCGGCCTGCTGGCGTACCGCGGCCTCGCCCGCATCATCGCCGGGGATGGTACCATGGGCTTTGGCGAGTCCAAAGGCTTTGAAGTGCTCCAAAGGGTGGCCACGGGCAGCCTCCTCGGCGTCCCCATCCCCTTCGTGCTCCTGCTTGTGACGGCCCTGGTAATGGGCGTTCTCCTGCACCGCTCGGTCTTCGGGCGCTACCTGTACGCCGTGGGCCGCAACGAGGAGGCCGCCCGCTACTCGGGCGTCAACTCGCGCCGCATCATCACGGGCGCGTATGTGATCTCGGGCCTGCTGGCGGGGCTTGCCGCCATCCTGATCGGCTTCTACACCAACTCGATCTCGCCCTCCTCGCACGGCCAGTCGTATGAGCTGTACGGCATTGCCGCCGCCGTCCTGGGCGGATGCTCCCTGCGCGGCGGCGAAGGCTCGATCATCGGCATCCTGATCGGCACCGCGCTCCTCCAGGTGCTGCGAAACCTGGTCAATCTGGTGACGATCAACGGCCACAGCATTCCGACCTCGTCCGAGGCCGTCGTGGTGGGCGTCGTCATCCTGCTGGGCGTCGGCATTGACGAGCTGATCAAGCGCCGCAGCGCCGGCAAGGTCAGGGCTTGAACCCCTGCCCGGCTCCCACTCCAGAGGCTGCCAATAGACGGCCTCTTTTCTTTTTTGTGTCTTATGCGCCTCGCTTCAACAAACGTCGTAAAAGGCTTCGCGTGGGCGGCGGCCGGGACGTTCGCCGCGACCGGCGCGTTCTGGCTGTTCCGGTCTTCATTGGACAAGGGGCAGGCGTCGCTGCTGTACTTGCCGGTCGTGATCGCCTGCGCCCTGCGGTTCGGCTTCGCGCCCGCTTTGGCCGGCGCGGTCCTGTCGTTTCTATGCTGGGACTTCTTCTTTCTCCCGCCCTTTTACACGCTTACCGTCAGCAACCCGCGCGACTGGCTCTCGCTGGTCATCTTCCTCATCGCCGCCATGACGACGGCCCGGCTCGCCTCCGAAGCGCGGCGGCAGACCGAGGCGGCGCAAACGCGCGAGCGCGAAACCCGGACGCTCTACGAGGCCAGCGAGGCCATCAGCACGGAAGTGGAGGCGGCTCGGCTCCTGCCTGCCCTGGCCGAGCGTATCGTGCGGGCCTGCGGGGCGACCCGGTGCGTCGTCCTGCGCCGCACCGAGTCCGGGGCACTGCTGCCGGTCGCGACGGTCTCAGCCGAGCCGATCTCGCCCGAGGATTTCCGCCTCATCGCCCAGCTCTCGTCGGCCGCCGCCGAGCACTTCCAGGTCATCGGGTTCGGCGCGACCCGGCACCTGTGGGCAAAGGCACTGGCCGGGGGCCACGATCCTAAGACCGGCGAGATCGGCGTTTACGTCCCCCTGCGGGCGCAGGGCGCTCTCGTCGGCGCCCTCCCCGCCGGGCCGCGCGCCGCCGGCAGGCCGTTCACCGAGCAGGACCAGCACCTGATTTTAGCCCTGGCGAACCACGCCGCCGTCGTCATCGCCCGCCAGACGCTGACCGACGAGGCCGCCGAGGCCGCCGCTCTGCGCGAAGGCGATATGCTCAAAGACGCCCTGCTGTCGCTGGTTTCGCACGAGCTGCGGACGCCGCTGGCCGCCATCAAGGCCGCCGCCTCCGGCCTGCGCTCGCGCGGGGCCGTCTGGCCCGAGGCCGCCCGCGCCGAAGCGGTCGAGACCATAGACGTCGAAGCGGACCGGCTGACCACCCTGGTGAGTAACCTGCTGGACTTGTCGCGGCTGGAAGCGGGCGCCTGGAACCCCAGCAAAGATTGGTGCGATCTGCTGGAGATCGTCGGCACCGCCCTGGACCGGCTGCCCGACGCCGACGCCGACCGCGTCCGCGTCACGGCCGATGACGATCTGCCCCTGGTGCGGGCCGACTACGTCCAGATCGCCCTCGTCTTCACCAACCTGATCGGCAACGCGGTCAAGTACGCGCCTGCCGGCAGTCCCATCCACGTCTCGCTGTGCGCGGGGCGGGACGCGCACAGCGCCGTTCGCGTGGACGTGCGCGACTTCGGCGAGGGCATCACGCCGGGTGACGAGGAAGCCATCTTCACGCGCTTCCACCGCAGCGCCCGTCACGCCGGCGGTACCGTCCACGGGACCGGTCTGGGGCTGGCCCTCTGCCGCGCCGTCGTCGCCACCCACGGCGGGCGCATCTGGGCGCGCAGTGCCCCCGCCGGCGAGCCGCCCGGCGCGATCCTTTCTTTTTCACTACCGACTGGGTAAACCATCTCCATGCAGACAGAAGCCGCTTCCATTCTCATCGTTGACGACGAGCCGGAGATCCGCCGCGCCGTTCTTGGCGGCCTGCGCGCGCAGGGCTACGAGGTCCGCGCGGCCTCGGACGGCGAAGAAGCCCTGCGCCTGGCCTCGGCGGCCACGCCAGACCTCGTCATTTTGGACCTGATGATGCCCGGCATGGATGGCCTGGAGGTCTGCCGCCGCCTGCGCGCCTGGAGCGACGTGCCCATCCTCGTTTTGTCCGCCCGCGCCCAGGAGCGCCAAAAGGTGCAAGCGCTGGACGAGGGCGCCGACGACTATCTGACCAAGCCGTTCGGCATGGACGAGCTGACCGCCCGCATCCGCGCCGCCCTGCGCCGCCACCGCCGCACCTTGCCCGCCGACACGCCCACGTTCACGGCGGGGAACCTGGTGATGGACTATGCGCGCCGCCTGGTCTTCAAGCACGACCTGGAAATCAAGATGACGCCGCACGAGTACGGCATCCTGCGCTTCCTGACGCAGAACGCCGACCGGGTCGTCACCCACCGCCAGCTCCTCGCCGCCGTCTGGGGTCCCGAGGATGTCGAGGAGACCCAGTATCTGCGCGTCCACGTCGGCCACCTGCGCCGCAAGATCGAGGACGTGCCGGGCCGCCCCCGCTTCATCGTCACCGAACCCGGCGTCGGCTACCGGTTCCGCACGACCGACAACTCCGGCGGCTAACCTTTACGAAATCTTTATCACGCCCCCCGTCTTCTTTACGCCATCTTTATCCCAAATGGGATAAACTGAGGCATGCCTTCTTTCTTCGCAAACCCCCTCCTGCCCGCCCGTGCCGCGCCCGCCGCGCCGCCGCCTTCCGCCGTGGACCAGTGGCACACAGCGGCCGAGGCTGATTACCACACGGCCCGCCTTCTCGCCGACCGCTTCGGGGCCGTTTTAGGGCGGACAGAACACAGCCAGCGGGTCGGGTGGGACCGCGACGGTCGCAGCGTCTACGGCATCCTGCTGCCCGATCCCCTTCCCTCGGCCTACGCGACGGACGCCGACTGGTTCATCTACTACGTCTGGGGGGAGACCCTGTTCCGGCGCACGCACAAAGAGCGCGAAAAGGTAAGGATGCTGATTCTGCCTTCCGGCGCGGAAGACTGGGCGGAACTTCTGCGGCAGGCCGTCCGCCACGAGGTCTTCGACGTGCGCTGGGAGCTGACCCCGCAGTACGTCAATGCACTCGGCGAGGTGGAGTCGGCCCCCTCCGGCTATGAGTTCCTGCTGTCCGCTTATGCCCCGCCGAGCGCCGCCACGGGCGCGTTCCATGTTTCCGGGACGGGCGAGACGCCGGAAGCGGCGGCCCGAAATGCCTGCCTGCGGTGGCTGAAGCAGAGCCTCCCTGATGACGGCCCCCAATAACCTCCCCAGCAAATCTTAACGAAATCTTTATATTGCCCCTCCCCTTCTTTACCTCTTCTTTATACGCGATCGGATATCATAGGGCATGTCGCTCAGGAGGCGACGGAAATGCAAGACTTTCTGTTTCTAGCGGCGACCCTGGTTTTTTTCGTGATCGTGGTCGGCTACACCTATGCCTGCGACCGGCTGTAAAGGAGCATTTATGGAAATCTGGATCGCGGGAATCGCGACACTCGGCTTGACGGTCTACCTGCTATACGCGCTGATCCGCCCGGAGCAGTTCTAAGGAGTTTTTGTAATGACTGCAATCGGCTGGTTTCAGATCATCCTCTTCATCGGGCTGATCCTCGCCTTGACAAAGCCCTTCGGGACCTTCATGTATAGGGTCTTTGAAGGCCAAAAAACGTTGATCTCTCCCGTCTTCCGCCCCATCGAGAAGCTTATCTACAAGATCGGCGGCGTGCGGGAAGACGAGGAAATGCCCTGGACGACTTACACGCTGGCGATGCTGCTGTTCAGTGTCGTCACCCTCGTCGTCACCTACGCTTTCCTGCGCTGGCAGGCCTTCCTGCCGCTCAACCCCATGCACTTCGGAGACGCCAAGAACGCGCCCTCCTATGGCACGGCCATGACGCCGGACCTCGCCTTCAACACCGCCATCTCGTTCACCACCAACACGAACTGGCAGTCTTACGGCGGCGAAAGCACGATGTCGTACTTCTCGCAGATGGTCGCCCTGGCCTCGCACAACTTCTTCTCGGCCGCGACCGGCATCGCCATCGCCATCGCCCTGGTGCGTGGCCTGGGCCGGCGCTCGGCCCAGTCCATCGGCAACTTCTGGGTGGACCTGACGCGCGCCACCGTTTATGTCCTCCTGCCACTGTGCATCGTGTACGCCCTCGTGCTGTGCCAGCAGGGCGTCATCCAGAACTTCCACGCCTACCACACGGCGACGACGCTGGAAGGATCGTCGCAGATCATCCCCGGCGGGCCGTATGCCTCCCAGGAGGCGATCAAGATGCTGGGCACGAACGGCGGCGGGCCGTTCAACGTCAATTCCGCCCACCCGTTCGAGAACCCGACGGCATTGACAGACTTCTTGCAGGTGCTGTCCATCTTCCTGATCGGCGCGGGCATCGTCTACACCTTCGGCCTGTATGTCGGCAACGTCCGCCAGGGCTGGGCGCTCTGGGGGGCCATGGGCTTCCTGTTCCTGATCGGTGTCTCGGTCGCTTACACCCAGGAAGCCAAGGGCAACCCCTTGATCGCGGCCCAGGGCGTCGAGACCCGCGCGTCCGTTTTGGGCGACAGCGGCGGCAACATGGAAGGCAAGGAGACACGGTTCGGCGTCGCCCGCTCGGCCCTGTTCGCCACAGTCACGACGGACGCCTCCTGCGGGGCGGTCAACTCGATGCACGACTCGTTCACACCCATCGGCGGTCTGGTCCCGATGGCGAACATGATGTCCGGCGAAGTCATCTTCGGCGGCGTCGGCGCGGGCCTATACGGCATGCTAATGTATGCCATCCTGGCCGTGTTTATCGCGGGCCTGATGGTCGGGCGGACGCCCGAGTATTTGGGCAAAAAGGTCGAGTCGTTTGAGATCAAGATGGCGATGCTCGCCGCCCTGGTCCTGGCCGCCGACGTGCTCATCTTTACCGCCGTTTCGAGCGGCGCCCACGTCCCGCACCCGATGGCCTATTGGAACACCAGCGGCTCGCCCGCCGTCGCCAACGCCCTGGCCTCGGCCAACGTCAACAACAGCGGCCCGCACGGCTTTTCGGAGATCTTGTATGCTTACGACTCGACGACCGGCAACAACGGCAGCGCCTTCGCGGGCCTGTCGGCCAACACGCCCTACTGGAACACGACCCTGGGAGTCTCCATGCTGGTCGGGCGCTTCCTGATGATCGTGCCGCTGCTGGCGATCGCCGGCAGCATGGTCAAGAAGAAGCGCGTCACGGCGAGCGCGGGCACGTTCCCGACCGACACGCCCTTGTTTGCGGGTCTCTTGGTGGGCGTCGTGGTCATCGTCGGCGCTTTGACTTATTTCCCCAGCGTCTCGCTGGGTCCCGTCGTGGAACACTTCTTGATGCACTCGGGGAAGACGTTCTAAGGCCACCCCCAGCCCCTCCCTTAACCCCGCTCCTACGAGGGGCCACAAGCGGGAGAAAGAGGGGGGCCGGCTTCACGGAAACAAATTATGGTAACCAATCAGCAAAATCAATCGGCACCCTTCGCGAACAGCAGCTTGCCCGCATC
>JANOOM010000435.1:0-3367 GCA_031421335.1 Armatimonadota bacterium | reverse complement strand
GGCAGCCTGCGCGTCTATGTCCACGACCCGACACTCAACGACACCGACAGCGCAATAGTCTGTGAGTTTACTTCATCAGGCATTTTCACCATCCCCTGTGCTTGGTCTGTCAACTCCCGATCTGTATAGGGTGCTTGCGGCTTCACAAGGCACGGAGCCGAACTTTCACCTGACTGCCGCTCCGCACTGCGACAATGTTGAACGGCGGCTGTGTGTCAAGTCCCTGATCCAAAAGCGCGCGAACCGTCCGGATGGCAGGATGAGTCACGATCCGCTCGAACATTGCCCCCTCATCTCAACTACTTATAGATTTTCCCACCCTGCTCGTGGAACTCCTTCGCCTTCTTGGCCAGGCCGGCGGGGTCGGCATCAGGCTGATGCGCCGACAGCGGGGCCGTGTTCGCGCCGGAAATCTTCGCGCCGCCGCGCGATCTCTTGCTCGGACTCGCCGCCAGGCCAGGCACCGGGCCAGGCTTTAGCGAAGACCCAGATCGGCGGCTCCTTTTGTTCTTCCTCTGTTTCCAGTTCCCGGCAGAACGCCTCTATCCTTGGATACTGGTCAAGATCAGTAACGTACACCCATAACTCGGTGTGGCCTGGATCGGTGCGTGTGGAGAACTGCACGGCCGCACCAGGGAATCGCGCGTTGATTGCCTGGGTGAGTGCCTCGGCCCGCTGTTTTGCGTCGGAAATAGCCATTGTCGTCTCCTACAGAAAAACCACCTTGTCTGCCGCCGTCAGCAGCCTTTCGGCAAGGCCAATGTTAAATTCGGCGGCTATTCGCCAGTCCAAGCCGGTGATCGGGAAAATACCGGTGCCGCCGGTCCTTCGCGAAAAGTCATACGGCGAATAGTCGGCGACTTCGCGGTTGTCCCGCGCTTCGCTGATTTCCTTGACGATCTCCGGCATCAGCCCGGAGGCGCGCTGAAAATCAGGATCGCCCAGCAGTTTTCTGATTTGCTCGATGCTTTCTCCGTGACCGTCCGGGTCCCACTGATTGCGGCGCAGGCACATGGCGCGGACGGAGTGATGCACGGAATAATAGCCACGACCGATTGCTGTCCGCAGCGCCTCAACGCTGGCAGTGCTGACAGGGGGCGCGAGGGACTTGGCAACTTCCAAACAGCCTTGTGCTCGGATCAACCTATCCAGACAGACATCCTCAACCGCTTGACGGAGGCGGACGCGCAAATCAGCTCCAGGCCAGATGTCGGCGAGGGAATAAACCTCCCCTTTTTCCGACTGCGACAGCCGCGACATATAGACCAGACGCCGTTTTACATCATCCGCCATCCCCAGCCCCCTCATGCCAACTACTTATAGATCTCCCCGCCCTGCTCGCGGAACTCCTTCGCCTTCTCGGCCAGGCCCGCCGCAACCTCGTCGTCCTTGATGACGTTCAAGGAGGCGGCATAGTTGCGGACGTCCTGGCTGATCTTCATGGAGCAGAAGTGCGGGCCGCACATGGAGCAGAAGTGGGCGACTTTCGCGCCCTCCTGGGGCAACGTCTCGTCGTGGTACTGCAAAGCAGTCTGCGGGTCGAGCGAGAGGTTGAACTGGTCCTCCCAGCGGAACTCGAAGCGGGCCTTGGACAGTGCGTCGTCCCAGGACTGCGCGCCGGGGTGGCCTTTGGCAAGGTCGGCGGCGTGGGCGGCGATCTTGTAGGCGATGACGCCGTCCTTGACGTCCTTCTTGTTGGGCAGGCCCAAATGCTCCTTGGGGGTGACGTAGCAGAGCATGGCGCAGCCGTACCAACCGATCATGGCCGCGCCGATGGCGCTGGTGATGTGGTCGTAGCCCGGCGCGATGTCGGTGGTGAGCGGGCCGAGCGTGTAGAACGGGGCTTCCTTGCACCACTCGAGCTGCTTCTCCATGTTCTCTTTGATCATGTGGATGGGGATGTGGCCCGGCCCCTCGTTCATCACCTGGACGCCGTGGTCCCAGGCGATCTGGTTCAGCTCGCCCTGCGTCTTCAGCTCCGCGAACTGCGCCTCGTCGTTTGCATCGTAGATGGAGCCAGGGCGCAAGCCGTCGCCGAGGGAGAAGGAGACGTCATACGCCTGCATGATCTCGCAGATCTCGTGGAAGTGGGTGTAGAGGAAGCTCTCCTCGTGGTGTGACAGGCACCACTTCGCCATGATGGACCCGCCGCGTGAGACGATGCCGGTCATGCGCTTGGCCGTCATCGGGACGTACCGAAGCAGGACGCCGGCGTGGACCGTGAAGTAGTCCACGCCCTGCTCGGCCTGCTCGATGAGCGTGTCGCGGTAGACCTCCCAGGTCAGCTCTTCCGCTTTGCCGCCGACCTTTTCGAGCGCCTGGTAGATCGGGACGGTGCCGATGGGGACGGGCGAGTTCCGCAGAATCCACTCGCGGGTCTCGTGGATGTTCTTGCCGGTGGACAGGTCCATGACCGTGTCGGCGCCCCACAAGGTTGCCCAGGTCATCTTGTGGACTTCTTCCTCGATGGACGACGACACGGCGGAGTTGCCGATGTTGGCATTGATCTTGACGAGGAAGTTCCGCCCGATGATCATCGGCTCGCACTCGGGGTGGTTGATGTTGACGGGGATGATGGCCCGCCCGCGCGCGATCTCGGAGCGGACGAACTCGGGCGTGATGACCTCGGGGATGGAAGCGCCGAAGGACTGGCCGGGGTGCTGGCCGATCGACTGCGCCCGGTCCCGGCCCTGGTTCTCGCGCAGGGCGATGTATTCCATCTCGGGCGTGATGATATTCGCCCGCGCCTGCTGCATCTGGGTCACCGGCCCGGTGCCGCGCCAGGCGAGCCGCTTGGGCGGCAAAGGCAGACTCGGGTCGGAGTGGCCCACGACGGGCTTGTAGGTGGCCTCGGTCTGCGTGTAGGTAACGCCCTCGCGGCCCCGAATCCACGGCCCACGCAGCGGCTCAAGCCCCTGCCGGATGTCAATGTGCGCGTCAGGATCGGTGTACGGGCCGGAGGTGTCGTAGACGCGCAGGGGGGCGTTGTCTTCGAGCACGCCGGTCATCTGGTCGCGCGTCGGCGACAGCGAGATTTCGCGGTGCGGGACGCGGACATCCGGGTGGATGGTCCCGGTCGTGTAGACCTTGCGTGAGGCGGGGAAGCGGTAGTCGCCCCCCGCGCCGTCCGGGGTCCGGCCCTGGTCCAGCTTGCCGGCGGTCCCACTTACGCCGCTGCCGTTCGTTTTCGCAATTTCCGCGCCGTTACCGTTCGAGCTGTTACCGTTCGAGCCGTTGCCGTTCTGGGTTGCCGATGCCATGCGCTGCTCCTCTTTCTACACTCAGCCCCCTCGCCCCCGGTTCTGGGGGGACAAGAGGGACACGCCTTCTCACGTTGTTCTCGTCTTCATCATGCTCCCCCAGAATT
>JANOOM010000434.1:0-3424 GCA_031421335.1 Armatimonadota bacterium | reverse complement strand
CGGGCCGGGGGTGCGGCCTGAATGGCACCGGCCTGGACAGCACCGGCCTGGACAGCACCGGCCTGGACAGCACCGGCCTGGACAGCATGGTCCTGACGACCCGGCCCTAACGACCCGGCCCTAACGACCCGGCCCCATGGCATCGCCTGGACAGCACCCTTAACCCCACGGCCTTCCAATCATCCCGCTAACCCCCCCGACAACCTTCTCACCCCACCCTCCCGTTTCGGGAGGGTCGGCACTTGTGCCGGGGTGGGTCGCAACTTTCCCACCCGCCCCGTGTCTCAACCTTTAAGCCTGGTTATCCCACCGGCTTCCAGAGGAGACACACGATGAACAAGGCCACACTCACCGCCGCACTCGCCCTGGCGGTACTGGGCACGGCGGTACTGGGCACGGCGGGCCAGACCGTCACCGGACACTGGACACAGGTCGTGCCGCTGCCCCTCACCCTGACCCGGATGACGGCGGGGATGCAGGCCGCGCTGCTGCGAAACGACCGGCCGCAGGAGCCGAAGCCGCCGTATCCCTACGCTGCCTCGGACGTCGTGTTCCCCGGCGGGGCGCCGGACGTCTCGCTGGCGGGGACGCTGACCCTGCCGCCCGCGTCGGCGGGCGCGGGTCCGTTCCCCGGCGCGGTGCTTGTCGCCGGGTCGGGGCCGAACGACCGGGACGAGACCATCCTGCGGCACAAGCTGTTTCTGGTGCTGGCCGACAGCCTGACCCGGCGCGGCATCGCCGTCCTGCGCTACGACAAGCGCGGCGTCGGAAAATCCACGGGGAGCTATGCCCTCGCCACGAGCCGGGACTTCGCCGATGACGCCCAGGCGGCCTTTTCTTATCTGAAGGCCCAGCCGCGCGTGGACGCCAAGAAGGTCGGGCTGATCGGCCACAGCGAGGGCGGCCTGATCGCGCCCCTCGTGGCCGCCAGGGCACCGGACGTCGCGTTCCTCGTGCTGCTGGCCGGGACGGGCGTGCTGGGGAGCGCATCATCGCGGAGCAGTCCGCGCTGATCGGCAAGGCGGAAGGCGCGAGCGAGTCGGACGTGGCGCAGGGCCAGGTCCTGGAAAAGAAGATGCTGGCGGTGGCGGCGACCCAGACGGACCCCGCTGTCGCTCGGGGGCAGATCGCGTCGCTCTTGAGGCAGTCGCTGGCGTCGCTGACGCCCGCCCAGAAGAAGAAGATCGGGGACACCGGCCCTTTGCTCCAGGCCCAGAGCGCCGCCCTGGTCTCGCCCTGGTTCCGGTACTTCCTGACCTACGACCCCGCGCCGACGCTGAAGCAGGTGCGCTGCCCCGTGCTGGCCTTGGACGGCTCCCTGGACCTGCAAGTGCCGCCCGCCGAGAACCTGGCGGCCATCGGCGCGGCCCTGAAGGCGGGCGGGAACGCGGACGTGACGGCGACCGAGCTGCCCGGCCTGAACCACCTGTTCCAGACGGCCCACACTGGCTCGCCCTCGGAATACGGCCGTATCGAAGAAACGATGGCCCCCGCTGCCCTCGCCGCCGTCGGGGACTGGGTCGCAGCGCGGGAGAGGGGGCGCTAGGGCGGAGAATGGGGCGCTAGGGCGGAGAATCGGCCCCGGCCTTGAAAGGCCGGTCTGCGAAAAGAGCAAAGGTGCTCCGCGCCTGAGGAACCGTGCCCCTTTGCCCATTTTCGCTCTTCAGCCGCGGAGCGGCTTGACACGGTTAATAGGCCGGCCTTTCCAAGGCCGGTTCCGGCCGCGTGCCACGTCTGCCCATTCGTACCCGAAAGGAACCACCCATGCCCCTCGTCTTCGCTTGCATCGCCCCACACGGGGGACACCTGCTGCTGCCGAATGGCGCCCCCGGCCCGGTCCCCGAGTGCCGCCGGGCGATGGCATTCCTGCACCAATCCTTCCGGGAAGCCCGACCCGACTGCGTGGCCGTCCTGACCCCGCACGGGATCGCCGTCGCGGGGGCGCTCTCGATCGGCTTCACGGCCACGGGATACGGGGAGTTGGAAGAAGAGGGGGGGAAGATCAGCGTCGCCGTTCGGACAGACCTTGACCTGGCGGCGGCCTGGGCCGACCGGGCCGAGCAGCGCGGGGTAACTGTCGAGCCGCTGCAAGGCGCCCCCACGGACTCCCTGCCGCTGGACTGGGGCGTCACCATCCCCCTAGCCCTGCTGACGCCCGGCGCCGAGGTCCTGCCCACTGTCGTCGCCTGCCCGGCCCGCGATCTATCCCGGACGCAGCTTCTGGACCTGGGGGAAGCCCTGGTCGAAGCCGCCGACGACCATGGCCGGCGCCTCGCCGTCGTCGTCAGCGCCGACCAGGGCCACGGTCACGCCGCCGATGGGCCTTACGGATACACGCCCGCCTCGGCGGAATACGACAGCGCCATGCGGGCCGCGATCGAGGCGGACGACCTCAAAAGCCTGCTGGACTGGCCCGAAGACTACGCCGAAGAGGCCCTGGCAGACTCGTACTGGCAGACACTGGCGCTGGTCGGGGCCGCCCGCCGCGTACCCCTGCGCGCCCAGTTTTTGGCCTACGAGGTGGACCACTATTTCGGGCTCCTGTGCGCGGGCTTTGGAGTGGGATGAACGGACAGGAGGGGGGGCAGGAGGGCAGGGGAACCCTGCTCCTCGCGCCCCCCCTGCTTCTCCCTAATCCAGCGTCATGAACAAGTTGTTCAGCGACTCGGCCAACGTCGGGTGGGCTAATGTCGCGTCGCGCAGGGCGGTATAGGGAAGGCGCCCCATCATGGCGACTTCCAAGACGGCCATGACCTCGCCGCCATCCACGGCAAGCACGGCGGCCCCTAGAATCTGCGCGGTGTCGGCGTCCACGACCGCCTTCATGAAGCCGCGCGTTTCGTCGGTCTCCAGGGCGCGAGCGACCTCGGTCATGGGCAGCTTGGCGACCTTGATGTTTTTGCCGGCTTCCTTCGCCTCCGCCTCGCTCATGCCGACGCGGCCCAGTTGGGGGTCCGTGAAGACCGTGTACGGCACGGGCCGGTCCGCCGTGGTCCGCGCCCCGCCGTGCAGGAGGTTCGCGCGCAGGATGCGGAAGTCGTCGTAGGAGATATGGGTGAACTGCGGGCCGCCCTTGACGTCCCCCAAGGCCCAGACGCCCTCGGCGGTCGTTTCCAACCGCTCGTTGGCCTTGATGTGGCCGCTGTCGTCGGTCTCGACGCTGGCCGCTTCTAAGTTGAGCATGTCGGTGTTGGGCGTCCGACCGACCGCGACCAGCAGGTGCGAGCCGGTGACCGTCTGCTCTTTATCCCCCAGTTTCACCGTCAGCGAGATGCCTGCGGACGTCTTCGACACGCGCGATGCCTCAGCGCCCAGGAAGATGTCAATGCCATCCTCCCTTAATATCTTCGCCATCTCCGCGGCCACGTCGGCGTCTTCGCGGCCGAGCAGGCGCTCGGACTTCTCGATGATGGTGATGCGGCTG
>JANOOM010000433.1:0-12502 GCA_031421335.1 Armatimonadota bacterium | reverse complement strand
CGGGATGCACCAGCACTTCTTCAGCCAGGGCTTGAGGCTTTAGTGGGGTGATCTCAATTTTTTTAGCGTCTGGCGCACCGCCTCGTGCGAAATCGTGTCCACGACCCGCTGCTCGATGAGCGTGTCTTTCAACAGGTGCAGCCCCCAGCGCTTGTGGCCGTCCGGCGGGGCGCCGCACACCAGGGCGATCAGGTGCGCCTCGCCGGCCCCGTCGAGGAGACGCGCTTTGCGGCGCTCTTGTTCTTTGCGGCGCAGGCTGGGCTGCAACCCGCGCTCCACGAACCGCTGGCGGACACGGTTGACGGTAGGCGAAGAGACTTTGACTTGGGCGGCAATGTCGGCATCTTTGGCCGCGCCGCCTTCTTTGGCTTCGTCGGCCAGGAGCAGGATGCGGGCGCGTTTACGTTCGCGTTCCGAATGCCGTTGGGACTTGCTCCAACGGGTCAGTTCGTCCCGCTCGGCTTCGGTCAGAGACACGTGATACTTTTTTGCAGACATGGATCAGCCTCCTCAGACTTGGCCATTCTACCCTGAGAGACCACTAGGCGCTTCGCCCCGCAGCCGAGGACCTTAATCCCACGGCAGGATCGGTCCCCGGTCTCTGCGGCTATGCGGAATATCAGTTCCTCGACTAAAACAGGGAAACCATAGGAGGTTTTGCCGCTACCAATGATTGGGCGCATGGGGGCAGGCCCTCGTGCCGACCCTCTCTATTCCTCTCTATTCCTCTCTGCTCTTTCTGCGATGCCTTCATATGCAATTGCGATGCTCGGTGCCAGTCAAGCCTTGACAACGCTGCCCGACGTGTGCTAAAATGCTTTCGTCGCCTTGTGGAGGAGCGGCCATGCCGGTTTGTCTGCTGTGCAGCGCAGGTTTCGCCAACTACGGCATTGCCGAGGGCGTCTCGCGCAACATCCACCACCGCAAAGACTGCCTGAGTTGTTCTCCCTTCGGGGCGCGCAACAACCGTCAGCTCCACAAGCATCGTGCCTGCCGCAACTGTGGTCAGCCGATTGGGACGAAAGCTTGGCATTGTTCCAATGCCTGTCAAGCCGAGTATCAGCAACGAGCCTGGATCATGCGGTGGCTTGCGGGCCTGGAAGACGGCGTTTGCGGCGGTGGCCAGACTTCAACGCGAATAAAGGGCTATCTCATAGAGACGCGCGGTGAGCGCTGCGAGAACTGTGGGTGGGATGAACGCCATCCGGTAACCGGAAACGTCCCGATTACTACGCACCACTTGGACGGCAATTCGGACAACAACCGGCCCGAGAACCTGCGGCTGCTGTGTCCGGGTGAGCACAGCTTGACTTCCAATTATGGCGGCCTAAACCGAGGCAGCGGCAAGCGTAAACGTAGTTAATCACATTTAAATGGGGCTATGGCTCAGTTGGTAGAGCGGTTCGTTCGCAACGAACAGGTCAGGAGTTCGAGTCTCCTTAGCTCCACTTTAAGAAAAGGCCGCGTCAGTTTCGACTGACGCGGCCTTTCTGCGTGTCTGGGACCAGGCGCAGGGCGATGTCGCGGGTGAAGGTGGGGATGGAAACGCGCAGGAGTTTCCCCGGCGCGGATAGGCGCACCGTCTTGACGGGGACGCCCGAGCGGGTGTCCCACCAGACGAGGGTGTAGGCACCGGGGCGCGGAACGGGCAGCGCCAAGCGGAGGCCGCTCTGGGGGAGGGGCGCTCTGCCCTCCCGGTCGTTGAACCAGTTGGATTCGGGGTCCTGGAGCCAGAGCAGGGTTTCCCCCGTGGCCGAGTCTTGAATGGCCGCCGTCCGCACGAAGGCGAGGCGCGAGGAGAGGGAGCGGGCGAGGGTCAGGGTGGAAAGCTGGAGCCAGTCGCCTTCGGTGTTTTCTAGGGTGACGACGTGCGGGCCGGCGGTGAGGGCTAATACGCGGTCGGTGTTGAAGACGGCCTGATAAACGCCGCCGTACTCGGGAAACGACTTGGTGCTTTCGTAGCCGCCGCCCTGGCCCGGCGCGGCGTTGAAGACGTAGTCAGCGGCTGGCTTACCGTCCAGGCCCACCAGCAGGCGCGCTTTGTTGGAGACCGTGCCGATGTGGAGGGTTAGAGTTGTCGGGCGCGGCAGATCAAGGCGCAGGATAAGGACGCTGCGATTATCCGGCTTCTCGGGTCCAAAGAGGTTAGACAGCAGCGGGCCACCGGTCATGGTCCCGTCGGGGTGGAGGACGACCGGTGCGGTCGCCTTATCGCCCCACGCTGCTGTCGGCGTCAGGACCATGTCGGTGAAGGTTTCGGGCGCGTTCGGGCCGCGCGTCGGGGCAGGCAGTGCAAGCGGGGCGAAGCGGCGGTGCGGCCAATCCACGGCCGCGGCGAAGCGCGCCAAGCCGGTGAACCGGGGATACTGGTTCTTGGGTTCAACGTAGCTGTCCCACCACCAAATGGAGGCCCCGCCTGCATTGCCTGTCAGGGCGCTGGCCCACAGGCCGTTGTGCAGGTTTGTGCCCAGCCCAGCGGGGTCGAACTTGGAGTCGTCGCCGCGCCAAGAGATGCCGAACTCGCCCATGAAGTGTGGCTTGCCGTAGCGGTCGTGCAGACGGGCATCGTCCAGGATGAGCGGGGTGATGTCCTTGACCGAGCCTTCGTCGCCGTAGCGGTGCGTCTGGGTGAAGTCCATCTGCGGCAGGTCCCAAACGGCGGCCGTGCCGGTCGTGGAGTAAGAATTGGTGACGAGGTGGTGGTATGGGTCGGTCTGCTTCAGGAACGTCCCCATCTCAGCCAGCCAGGGGACGGGGGCTTCGGTCTCGTTCCAGAACTCCCAGAAGGCGAGGCTGGGCTGGGCGCCGTAGCGGGCGACGAGGTAGCGCAGGCGGCGGCGGTAGAAGGCACGCGCCTTGGCGTCGGTCCAGAAATCGGCGGGGGCGGCGGCGGGGCCGCCATTGGCCTTGTTGTACGGGTTGACCGGCCATTGGCCCTCGTTGAAAAAGCCGCCGACCGTGAACTCGCTGTAGGTGCCAAGGGCCGCCATACAGCGGAGGCCGTGGCGGGCGGCGAGCGCCAGCACCTGGTCGAAGTACCAGGCGTTCATTAGATCATAACGGCCCAGGCCGCTTGAGCCGTGTTCCAGGGGGCGGTTGGACATCCACAGGCGGGCATAGTTGCCCCCTGCCGCCGACAGCTTCGGGAACCAGGTCTCGTATTCGCTCAGACCGCCACGCCCGGCCCAGCAGACGTTCTCGCCGACGGGGAAGAAGGACGCGCCGTTGTCATACTCCAAGTACCGGCTGTCGCCCGGCCCGCGCCGGACGAAGCCGGGCGCCTTGGAAGGCAGGACTGCGAACGCGCTTGCCTGGGCCGTGCCGATCCCCGTCGCGTCACGGGCACTGACGACCAGACGCCAGCGGCCCGGCGCGGGCGGGCAGAAGCGGACGCGCCATTCGGGGCTGCCCTGCGGCAGCAAGGTCTCGGAGCCGTCGGCATTCGCCTGACGGCGGAAGCCCTGGAACCAGAAACCGGGCAGGCGCAGGACTTGCCCCTTCGGCCCTGTGAAGGCAGCGTCCAGAGCGATCTCGTCCGGGTCGAACGGGTTGCTGTAGATCTTGTCCAGCGCGACCACCCACTCGGCCTGCCCGTAGGCACTCAGGCCGGGAGAAGGCAGCGCGCGCACGGCGACCGTCGGCGCAGCCTGGACACAGGAGAGCAGGGCCAAGAGTGCCAGGAAAGGAACGCAGAAACGTACCCCGCCCTGAACGGTGGGGCTGCGATAAAGCAACTCCCCGCCTTCGCGGGCATCCGAGACACTCGTAGGGGCGGGGTCCCTCCGCCCTCTTCGCCCGCGCAGGCGGGGGCTTGCACTCTCATAGCACGGGGGTTCAGCCCCGTGGAACACACGCATCATCAGGACCGGCATAGTTTCACCACCAAGAGTCGAAGATTAGAGGCCGCATCGTCGGTGGGGGCTGAAGCGCCGAGGGCCGCGCCAGCGGGGATGCTCTTCATCGCCATGTCGCTCGCCAGGACGCGGCGCAGGCCCTCCGCAAGGTCGGAGTAGGTCCAGCCGCGCGCCTGCTCCTGCAAGTTCTTCAAGAGGAACGACTGCCGCGCGGTCATGCCGATCATCTCGCCGGACAGCACAGCCTGGACGTCGGGCGGCAGGCCACCCTTAAGGTTGAAGCCGTTCAAGCGGTGGTCGGCCAGATACTTCGCCCCCCACAAATGACGCAAATGCCGGGCCAGCATGACGAACGTCCGGGCGGCGACGCCGTCCGGCTTATCCCCGACGTCCAGCATCCGGTCGGCTTCGTCGAGGGCGCGGCGCGGGTCGCGGTTGCCCACGGCGTCCAGCAGGGCGAAAATGTTGTCCTGGACAGTGTGCAGGCCGACCGCCTCGGCGTCGGCACGCGTGACTTCGGGACGATCGCCGGCATAGGCGACGGCCTTCTCCAGCTCGTTCATCAGGACGTTGATGTCGCCGGTCCGCCCGCCCCCACCCCGCTCCGCCGCCGTCGCCTTGGCCCGGTCCATGATCAGGCCGAGGGCCGCCGGCTCGATGGTCTTGCCGCGCGACTTGAGCAGGGCATTCGCACGTGCCTGGAGGCCGCTGTCGCCGGGCGCGTCGCACAGCACGGTCGCGCCGGCTTTCCCGACAGCGTTCAGCAGCTTCGCCCCGAGCGCCTTGCCTTTGACCTTCCCCGCTTCGTACTCAGTCGCCCCAGCCACTAAAACGAGGCAGGAAAGATCGCCCAGTTTCGCCAGCCCCGCCGCCAGCACTTCCTGGTCTTCCTTGCCAAGCCGCTGCACGCTGGTGACGATGACGACGCGCCGCTCCGAGGCCATCGGGACACCCCCCGCGGAGGCCAAAACGGCGCGGGCCGCCTCGCCCGATTCGCCGGCCCCGGTCGGCGGGATGTCCCGCTCCTCGCGGTCGAAGTCGGCAAACGACGGGTCGAGCAGCGGCCCAGTCAGTTTCAGCACGGCCTCACGCTTGAGGGCATCGTCGCTGCCGGTGAGGAGGTAGACGCGTTCGGTCGGCTTGGGAAAGCCCTTAGCAAGTTTCGAGTAGTCGAGTTCCATAATATTTGCTGTGTTGTCCCCTTCCCCGCCCTCACCATCCCCGCAGACCAGCGCATGGTCGTTACTGTGACGATACCCCGTGCAACGGTGACCGTGATGGGCCTGAGTTGTAAGGGTGTGGGGATTGAACCCACTCGGCGCCGCCCCGAGCGCCGACCATCCAACTTAACCCAGTTGGCGGGTTGCGCTCGCCCCTGCGGGAACGACTACCAACAGCACAGCTTTTCCGCACAGCCTTTCTGTATCGCTACTCCTTAAGGTCCGTCTTCCAGTTCAGCTCCTGGATCGCGGCGTCCGTTTCGCGGTAGGCTTTAGACAATTCATCCACGCGCCTCTGCACGTCCGGCACACTCACGGTGCTCTTGAACTTGACCTCCGAGCGGCTGGTCCGCGCCTGCACGATGGAGGCGGCTTTCGCTAGATCGGCATAGATCGTGCGCCGCACCATCAGTACGTCGCGCTCGGCGAGCAGATCGGACAGGTTCTTGCCCGACGCGGCTTCCGTGAAGGTGTTGGTCTTGTTGATCTTCTGGATGAGACTCAGCAGCTCATCCGCCACCCGCTCGATCTCGGCGATCAGCCCCTGTGGGTCTTCGGGCGGCTCATCGCCCTCCTGAACCTTGGCGCTCCCCACAACCCTTTGCTTGAGCTGCTCCAGCCTTTTCTGCCGGTCGGCCCTGAGTATTAGCGCTTCCGCGAGTCTCATGTGTCCCCTTTGTACTCCAGTGACACCGCTGGGTCTTGCTAGCCTTTTGCTACAGATTGAGTGTGTACCGCAGGGCAGCGTCAACATCCGCCATCGGCAAAGAACCGATCACACGGCTGATTGCATTTGCGGTCACGGTCACAAGATTGTCCGTCATCACCACCGAGTCGGTGACCAGACCTGACTGCCGCCCTGCCGGCGAAACGACAAGTATTGATACACGGCTGGGATGTCCGGCGCGTCTCATCTGGCTGGTAATCATGGCGAGAACCACTTGCGACACGCCGCTTTGCAGGTTGTCGCGCTGCACCACAAGAGCCGGACGGGTCTTCGCTGTGATCAAATCAGAGTTTGGAAACAACGCAAGAACGACATCCCCGCGCGTCAAGCCTTCGCCTCAAGCTCGGCTTTGGCAGCATCGTAATCGTCGTACACGTCCATTTCCGGGCGTTCCCATTCTTCGGCAAAGGAAGCGAACCTAGCCCGCAGTTCCGATGCCTGCGTGGAGGTGATCCCATGATCTGCCAGAAGGACGCTGCGCCTGCCCGCTGCATCCCGCTCCATCGCCTCCGCGATGAGCGTCTGCGCCGCATCTTCCGCCGCTTGCCCCTCGCGCGCCGCTTTCTCCCGCAGATATGCCTCCACATCCGGCGCAAGATTGAGTGTGATGGTCATCGGCTTCTCCCTGCCGTCATTATACCACCAAAAAGAAGGGGGCGGGCTGTTGGTACAGCCTGCCCCCTTCGTTGTGTCAGTAACCTAGCGGTCGCGGTTGCTGCCGCCGTCCTTGAGGTTGGCTTGGGCCGCCGCAAGGCGCGCGATCGGCACGCGGTAGGGGGAGCAGGAGACGTAGTTCAGGCCGATCTGGTGGCAGAAGGCCACCGACGCCGGCTCGCCGCCGTGCTCGCCGCAGATGCCCAGCTTGATGTTCGGGCGCACTTTCTTGGCGAGTTCGACGCTGATCTTCATCAGCTTGCCGACGCCGCTTTGATCAATGGACTCGAAGGGGTCACCGGGGAGGATCTTCTGGGCGACGTAGGGCTTCAGGAACTTGTCGGAGTCGTCGCGGCTGAAGCCAAATGTCATCTGGGTCAGGTCGTTGGTGCCGAACGAGAAGAACTCGGCCTCTTCGGCGATCTCGTCCGAGGTCAGGGCGGCGCGCGGGATCTCGATCATGGTCCCGAACATGTAGTCAATGGCCTCGCCGTGCGACTCGGTCACCTGCTTTGCGACCCGCTCCAGGTTTGTGCGGACGGCTTTCAGCTCGTTGACGTGGCCGACGAGCGGGATCATGATCTCGGGGTGCGGGTCCGCGCCGTTCTTCTTGGCGGCGATGGCCCCTTCGAGGATGGCCCGCGTCTGCATCTCGACGATGCCAGGGAAGACGATGGACAGGCGGCAGCCGCGCAGGCCCATCATGGGGTTGATCTCGTGCATGCCCTCGACCTTGTGCAGCAGGTCGGCCTTGGCGGCAAGCTCGGGGCTGTCCGGGTGCGTGACCTTCAGGGTGGCGACTTCGGCAATAAGAGAATCCATGGAGGGCAGGAACTCGTGCAGCGGCGGGTCGATCAGCCGGATGGTGGCAGGGCGGTCGCCCAGGGCCTCGAAGATGCCCTGGAAGTCGTTGCGCTGGAAGGGCAGCAGAGCGTCAAGCTGGACCTTGCGGTCTTCTTCGCTTGCGGCCAGGATCATGGCCTGGACGATGGGCCTGCGGTCCTCGGCGAAGAACATGTGCTCCGTCCGGCACAGGCCGACGCCCTCCGCCCCGAACTTGATGGCGAGGGCGACGTCTTCCGGCGTGTCGGCGTTCGTGCGGACGCCCAGGCGCTTGTACTCGTCGGCCCAGCCCAGCAGGATGCCGAACTCGCCGGTCATTTCGGGGTCCACGACATCCACGGTGCCGTCAATCACTTCGCCCAGGGTGCCGTTCAAGGAGATCGAGTCGCCCTCATTGATGGTCTTGCCGTTGACGGTGAACGAGCGCGGGCCGACCGAGATGTCGGAGCAGCCAGCCACGGTGGGGATGCCGAAGCCGCGGGCCACGAGGGCGGCGTGGCTGGTCATGCCGCCGCGCTCCGTTAACACGCCCTCGGCGGCGAGCATACCCTTGAGGTCGTCGGGGGAGGTGTCGGCGCGCACCAGGATGACGCGCTTGCCCTCACCGCCCTTGCCCATCTCGGCGGCGCGGGAAGCGTCGAAGACGGCGATGCCCGTCGCCGCGCCCGGCCCGGCGGGCAGGCCCGTGGCGAGCAGGGTGTATTTGGCGCCCGGCTTGATGATCGGGTGCAGGCACTGGTCGAGCAATTCGGGGTTGATGCGGGCCAGGGCCGTCTCCTTGGAGATCAGGCCCTCGTTGACGAGATCAACGGCGATCTTGACGGCGGCAGGCCCGGTGCGCTTGCCCGACCGGCACTGCAAGATGAACAGCTTGTTGTGCTCGATGGTGAACTCGATGTCCTGCATGTCCTTGTAGTGCAGCTCGAGGCTTGAGCAGATCTCGTCGAACTGTCGGTACATCTCGGGGTTCTGGGTTTTGAGCTGGGAGATGGGCATGGGGGTGCGGACGCCGGCGACGACATCCTCGCCCTGGGCGTTCATCAAATACTCGCCGAAGACTTCCTTGTTGCCGTCGGAGGCGTTGCGGGTGAAGGCGACGCCGGTGCCGCAGTCCTCGCCCTGGTTGCCGAAGACCATGGCCTGGATGTTGACGGCCGTTCCCAGATCATCTGAGATCTTCTCGCGCTGGCGGTACAGGATGGCCCGGTCGTTGTTCCAGGACTTCCAAACGGCCGAGATCGAGTCCTGGAGCTGGACGATCGGGTCCTGCGGGAACTCGCGGCCGCTGTTCTCCTTGATGTGCGCCTTGTAGGTCTCGCAGAGCTGCTTGAGCTGCGCGCCGTCCACACTGAGGTCGTCGGTGACGCCGAGATCCTTCTTCATGGCATAGAAGATGTGCTCGAAGTCGTGCTTGGCGAGGTGGTTGGTGCCGTCGGAGTAGGCCACGTCCGAGAGCATCATCAGGAAGCGCCGGTAGCTGTCATAGACGAACCGCTCGTTGCCGGTCAGCTTAATCAGGCCCTCGACGGTCGCATCATTCAGCCCAAGATTGAGGACGGTGTCCATCATGCCGGGCATGGAGAACTTGGCGCCCGAGCGGACCGAGACGAGCAGGGGGTTCGAGGCGTCGCCGAGCTTCTTGCCGGTCTTGGCCTCGACGGCAGCGAGGGCAGCCTTGATCTCGTCCATCAGGCCGTCGGGGAATTGCCCGCCGCTCCGGGTGTATTCATTGCAGGTGTCGGTCGTGATAGTGAAGCCGGGGGGAACGGGCAGGCCGATGTTGCTCATCTCGCAGAGGTTCGCGCCCTTGCCTCCCAGTTCATCACGCATTGTTGCGTTGCCCTCTTCAAAGAGCCACACGCGCTTGGTATCTGACATTCGTTTCTCCTCTATCGTGATATACTAAATCGTTCCACTGGCAGGCTGCGGCTTGAAGCCACTGAAGTGCCAGCCGAACTTGTGTGCCGATTTTACCGCGCAATGACCAGGCTTTGTCTTCATTGCGTTTTGCAAATTCTCTTCTACGCTTTCTTGAGGCGGTACTGGGAGCGCGACCACACATGACTGAATTGAAGGCAACGACGGTTGTTGATCTTTAGCTGGTTTGCCCAAAGAAAAACGTCTCTTGGGCTTGCGTTGTCATCGCACATTGCCTCGCCGGATAAATGAAGATTGCCTCGCTCCTTTGCAGAGCGAACAACGTAAAAGAGGTTTTGATTGTTGGTTTGGGCGACAGTCTGCGGATGAGCGCGCAGAGGAGCGGCATAGATCTCTGTCGCCGCGACAAACGATCCCATCATCGCTAAATCCGGGTGCGGCATGGCTCGTTTCTCCTGCACCGGCGCGGGTTCGTTTCGACAGTTCAAGCACTCGCCGTAACGAGCCGCTTTTCGTGTGTGGCCGCTGCCTGCGGGTCGGTGTCAAAAGCGGTGACGAGGCCGCCGTAGCCAGGAAATCTCTCTTCCAGCTCTTGCAAGAAAGCACGGAACTCCGCGAGGCACTCGCTTTCGGGACGCCCCTCGCTGTTTTGCAGGATGGCGACTAGGTACCCGGCCGTATCTATTACGTCACCCAGCATCTTCGGGTCGCGGCCCTGATATGCTTCAACGCGGGTGCAAACTAGGACCTGGTGGAGCGCGCGCATCGCACTAGCGGAACAGATCAAGCTCATCTTGCGGGGCTCTCACTTCCTCGATGGTCTTCCCACGCGCCCCCAGCAGGACTTCGAAGGACGGCAGGGATGCCCCAGATCGGGTTCCGCGCAGGACCCGGTCCCAGCGCATCCCCACCCAGGCCACTGGTGTCAATCTCATCTTTGTGCAGCGAACGCAGATGGCGAAGGGAAACGGGGAAGACAGGGCCGCCGCTGATCTGCGCTTCAATCGTCGCGCGCCTTTTTGGATCTCGTAAAGCTGTTCGTCCGTCCCTAGACCTCTCACTGCACTGGGTACATCAAACCGACCTTTAGTATACCTGAGAATGGGCGCGGGCGACAAGGGGAACAAGAAAACTGCGAGCGGGCGCCCAACAAAGCCCCCTGCCACGTTATGCCCGCAAATGAAACAGGTATTGGCACATGCGTTCGCTTTCGAGACCGGTTTTCAGTCGGCGGACGGTTAGAAAGGGTGAACAGCAGGACCTCCCTGTTCAGCGGAGCGGCGCCGCTCCGAGCCTATGACGAACCCTTATCATCTGCGGTAACCACGACCCGCACCCGAGATGCTTCGGCAACCTGTCGAAGAACCTCGTGGCCCAGGGCGGCGAGCTGACCATCGGCCCGCCGACGTCCAAGGCCGGGGAATATCTGGAACTGCGGGCCGAGATGGACCTGATCGTGGGCGTGACGGCCTGTTCGGCGGAGATAAGCAACAACTACTCGTTCAAGCCTATTGACGTAGAAGTCTACGCAGAGTAACGGGCGGCGAAAGCTGAGGCGGAAGGACGGGGGTTTGACCCCCACCCTCTTTTTTTGCGGTTCAGCCGCCCCCTTGCCGCCGCGCGGCGCGCGTGTTATAATGCCAGTACACATCTTCAGGAGAACTCTTGTGACACTCAAAATCGCCATGATCGGGGCCGGCTCGGTCGGCTTCACGCGCGGGCTGCTGCGCGATATTCTGTCCGTGCCCGAGCTTTCAGACACGCAGTTTGCCTTTCATGACCTGTCGGAACATAACATGGACATGGTGACGCAGCTCTGCCGCCGGGACATCGAGGCCAACGGGCTGGCGGCCACCGTCACGCCAACCACGGACCGGCGGGCGGCCCTGGAAGGGGCCGACTACGTTCTGTGCATGGTGCGACAGGGAGGGCTGGAGGCTTTCCAGTCGGACATTGACATTCCCCTCAAATACGGCGTAGACCAGTGCGTCGGCGATACCCTATGCGCGGGCGGGTTGATGTACGCGCAGCGGACGATCCCGGCCATGCTGGACTTCTGCCGGGACATCCGCGAGGTATCGAAGCCGGGCGCTATACTGTTGAACTACTCGAACCCGATGGCGATGAACACCTGGGCCTGCAACAAGTACGGCGGGGTCAAAACGATCGGCCTGTGTCACGGGGTACAGGGGGCGCACTGGCAGGTCACACGGGCGACCGAGCAGTGGGCGAAGTCCGAGGGGATGCTCGGGCCAGACGAGAAGCTGCACCGGCGGGACGTCGCTGTGGTCTTCGCGGGCATCAACCACCAGACCTGGTGCGTCAAGGCCGAGTGGGGCGGGCTGGACCTGATTCCGCAGATGTACGAGATGATGGCGGCTGTGGAGGATTTCCGGATTGACGAGAAGGTGCGGCTGGACGTGCTGAAACGGTTCGGCTATTACAGCACCGAGTCGAACGGCCACTTCTCGGAGTATGTGCCGTGGTATCGCAAGCGCGTCGGCGAGATCGGCGACTGGATCAGCCTGCGGTCGTGGATCAACGGCGAGACGGGCGGGTATCTGCGGGTCTGCACGGAGGGCCGGAACTGGTTCGAGCAGGACTTCCCGAACTGGATGGCGCAGGACCCTCCCAAGTTCACCTATGAGGCGCGGGGCGAGGAGCACGGGTCGTACATCATCGAGGCTCTGGAGACCGGGCGGGTGTACCGGGGACACTTCAACGTCGTGAACGAGGGCCACATCACGAACCTGCCGGACGGGTGCGTCATCGAGATACCGGGCTATGTGGACAAGACAGGAATCAACCTGCCGGTCGTCGGCGACCTGCCGCTGGCCTGCGCCGCGACCTGTTCGGCCTCGGTCCGGGTGCAGGAGATGGGCATGGAGGCCGCCGTGACGGGCGACGTCCTGCTGCTGAAGCAGGCGATGCTGCACGACCCCCTGGTGGGTGCGGTCTGCACGCCGGAAGAAGTCTGGCAGATGACCGACGAGATGCTGGTGGCCCAGGCGCCCTGGCTGCCGCAATACGCGGGCGAGACCCAGGGCGCGGCGCGGCGCCTGGACGCGGCCCAGGCAGATGGGACGCGTGTCCGGCTGCGCGAGACCGAGGGGGCGGCACGGGTCCACACGGCGACGGTGGACGAGATGCAGGCGCGAGCCGCCGAGTCGCGGGCGAACGCGCAGGCCGCCGACAAGGGGAAGATGACGCGGTCGGTCGCGGACGAGGCGCAGGCCGAAACGGGGCAGACGGCGGAGGACGCCGAAACGCCCGAGGAGATGATGCAGGCGGCGAAGGGGCAGGAGTGACCTAACCCCGGCGCGAGC
>JANOOM010000432.1:0-1599 GCA_031421335.1 Armatimonadota bacterium | reverse complement strand
AGATGCTGGTGCTGCTGTGCGCGGCGCCGAAGGGGTCGTACTCGCTCTCACTGCGGCGGGTGAAGCCCGACAGGCCGCCGGGCTGGCGCAGCGTGCGGATGCGGTCCCGCCGCCCGGTCAGGATCTTGTGCGGATAGGCCTGGTGCCCGACGTCCCACAGCAGGCGGTCGCGCGGCGTGTCGAACACGGCGTGCAACGCGACCGTCAACTCGACGACGCCGAGCGATGCGCCCAGGTGCCCGCCGGTCGTGCTGACGACATCGACGGTCTCGGCCCGCAACTCGTCGGCAACCTGGCGCAGTTGCTCGATGGAGAAGTTACGCAGGTCGGACGGCACGCGCACGCGGTCGAGGAGCGGGGTCGCGGGCCGGGCTGGGAGCGGGATGCTCGCGTTCATTGGATCGGTGTGCTCCCCCCGCATGGCGCGCCGGTTCGGATCGGCCCGTGCGGCATCATTGAATTACGGCAACATGTCGGCCCAACCGCGCCGCAATCCGGCGAAGCGGGCCGTGGAGGCGGCAAGAACCACGTCCAACCGTGCGAAGCAACTGCGCCCATCCGACCGTAGTGACCTTTGTGACAGCCCGTAACACTACCCAAGATGGGGGGGCCATGCCATACCGCGACGCTCAACTCGACGGGATGTTGCACTGCGGCCACAATCGTGAGCCATCAGAGACACATCGCCGCGGCGTGATCCCAAATGGGATAGGACGGCAGCGGCAGCTGTTCCACGCTGGGGCAGGCGCAGGAGGTGATTTGGATGATGCGTGTCGTCTTGGCCCAACCCAGAGGCTTCTGCGCCGGTGTGGAACGGGCAATCGAGATCGTGGAGCGCGCGTTGGCCAAGTTCGGCCCGCCGATCTATGTCCGGCATGAGATCGTCCACAACCGCCATGTGGTCGAGGACCTGCGCACCCGCGGCGCCGTGTTCGTCGATGAGCTGGATGAGATACCGCCCGGCGCCATGACGGTGTTCAGCGCCCACGGCGTCGCCAAGCGCGTCGAGGAGCTGGCTGCCGAACGCCGCCTGCCTGTCATCGACGCAACCTGCCCGCTGGTTGCCAAGGTGCATCAGGAGGGTCGCCGCTATGCCGCCCAAGCCCGGGAGATCGTGCTGGTCGGCCATGCCGGGCATGCGGAGGTCGAGGGAACCATCGGCCAAATCCCTGGCCCCGTCCACCTGGTGCAGACGGCCGAGGACGTGGCCACCCTGCAGGTCGGCACGCCGGACCGCCTGGCCTATGTCACGCAGACGACCCTGTCGGTGGACGACACCCGCGGCATCATCAGCGCCTTGAAAGCCCGCTTCCCCGCCATCGTCGGGCCGGACGTGCGCGACATCTGCTACGCCACGCAGAACCGGCAACAGGCCGTGCACGATCTGGCGAAGCAGGTTGACGTGATCCTGGTCGTGGGGTCGAAGAACAGCAGCAACTCGAACCGGTTGCGGGAGATCGGGCAGGAGCTTGGCAAGCCCAGCTACCTGATCGACGACGCCAGCGCGTTGCAACCGGAGTGGTTCGCAGGCGTCGATACGGTCGGTCTCACAGCCGGCGCCAGCGCGCCCGAGATGCTGGTGCAGGGCGTGATCGACGG
>JANOOM010000431.1:0-3563 GCA_031421335.1 Armatimonadota bacterium | reverse complement strand
GCCACAAGAGACGGCTAACTTTCGGGACCCTGGTTCAGCCGCTCCGCCGCCGCCTAGCCCAGCCCGGTCGCCGCGTCAAAAAGCGGGCGGGCAGGGGCACCCGGGGCGACATCTCGGTCTTCGGAGGTCGCGAACCTAGCGGGGTCATCGGTGGGCGCGGGCTGGGCGATGTTATTCATCAACGTCAGCAGGCCGGCTGTGGCGGCTGGGGCCAGGCCTTTCAAGCGGGTCAACAGGTTAGCGGGGATAGAAAGGATGCGCTCGGCCTCGCCGCGCCGGGTCGCCGTGACGATCTCGTGGGTGGCCCGCTCGGCGGAGATGGTGCCGCCGGGGGCATTGTCGCCCAGGCTGAACCAGAGGTACTCGCCGGTCTTGCGGCTTTTGGAGAGGGTGTGCTCACAGGAGCCGGTCTGCGGCAGCACGATATTCCGGGTGGTTTTGCTCGTGGGCGATGAGGGACCACCCCCCACCCCCCGGCCCCGCAAGCGGGAGAGGGGCTAAGGGTGGGGGGTCATACTCCTACGGCGTCAGCACGATTTTGGTACAGTCTTCCTTCTTCTCATTGAAGATGCTGTGCTGCATCAGAGGCTTCAAGAGGCGCTGGACGTGGGTCTGGCCCCTCTTGAACGTCATCTCCTTGAGGATCTCGAACAGGTCCTCCCGCTCCTCGTGGTTGGCGGGGTCCGCCTTGCTCTTGTCGCGCGCCACCGCCAGCCGCTCGGGCAGGTGCCAATAGCCATGAATGGCGGCGGACGCGATTTTGAGGAGGGCGGCAGTCTTCTCCTCGGTGCGCGGCATCTTAATGTCTTCGGCGGCGACTTGTTTGACCTCTTTGTAGACGACGGCTTTCACCGTGTTTTTCTTTTTCGGTGCTTAGCCCGCCGGGGCGCTCCGCATTGACAGGAGATCAATCTCCATGGGGGCGGCAAGCAGCGGCTTGAGAATCTCGGTGAGGTTCTTGAAGTGGGGTGTCTCTATATGGTCGTCCAGCGCAGGTTTGCCGGTCCAGTTCTCATAAGTGAAGAGGAGGGCCGGGTCGTCGTTGGACTGGTAGATATCGTAGTTCAGACACCCCGACTCGGCACGGGATGGAGCGGTCATGCCCAAAAGGGCGTGCCTAGTTTGTTCTTCCGAGCCGGGCTTGGCCCGAAACTTGGCGATGACGGTGAGCTGCATTGGTTGTGCTTCTTTTCCTCTAGCGGATGCTGGCGGCGAAGCTCTCGATGGCCCGGTTACAGGCTTCAGGCTTCTCGATGATGGCGGCGTGGGCCGCGCCGGGAATGAGGGCGAGCCTGGTGCCGGGGCGCGAGGCGCGCATCAGCCTCTGAAGCTCGACCGGGTAGATCGGGTCGTCCACGCCCTCGACGATCAAGACGGGGACCTTGACGTTCGCCAGCGTGGAGCGCGAGTCGGGGCGGGAAGCGAGCGTGTCGCCGCCGGCCACGGCGGCGTTGACGCTGCCCTTCTTGACGATGCCGCCGACGAACTCCACCAGGGCCGGGTTCGACATGCGCGTCTGGGTCGTCAGCATCTGAGGCATGAGGATCGGGACCATGGAGGCGACGCCCTTGTTGCGCGCCTGCTTGCCGAAGCCGGGCCACTGAGCCTTTTCGACATCGTTTGCGGGCAGGGCGTTCGAGTCGATCAAGATCATGCCACGGAAGCGCTGAGGGGCCTCGCGGTACATCTCCAGGACGACCGGGCCACCCATGCTCATGCCGCCGATGATGGCCTTGCGGACATGCAGGTGGTCCATGACAGCCAGCATGTCTTTGGCGTACAACGCGACTCCTCCTTTGGAATCGGGCGTGGTGGAATTGCCGAAGCCGCGCAGGTCGGGCGTCACGACCGTGTAGCGGCGGGACAGGACCGTCCGGTTCTTGGCGAACAGCTCGCCCGAAAGCGGGTAGCCATGGATCAGCATCATAGCCGGGCCATGCCCCTGAATGCGGTAGGCGATGGTCGCGCTGCCAACTCGGACGGACCCAGACTGTGGCCCTTGGGCCTGCGCGGCGGCGGGCAGGGCGAGGGCGGCAGCCGCCACGAGAGGCGCGAGGGAAGAAAAAATGGTTTTCAAAGTGTGTCTTTCTGCCGTCGTTTTTATTTAGAGCACGGGGACCGCGACGGACTGCGGCCCCCGACTATGTGACCTGAAATAGGCGACCTGAAAGAGGTGGCCCAGGCTGCCACCGCCTGCGGCTCCAGCTCGACCTTGATCCGGCCGTGCTTGCGCTCGCCAAACGACTTATAATTGTGAGCGTCGATGGCCGAAGTGATCGGCTCCTGCTGAGTCAAAACCAGGGTCGTGTCAATCAGCCCGCTGCACAGTCCACGCCCACCCCGTCGGTCAGCCGCATCAGGGTCTCGGCCCTCTGCACACTCGCGATGGCGAACTGGCCGATCGGCCTGCAGCCGAACACGGCGACGGTGTGGCCCAGCTTCGTGCCGGCGAATGTGCCGCGAATGAAGTGCAGATCGGTCCCGCAGATGTCGCCGATGCCGTGCCGCACAACTGCTTTCACGGGAGTCTCCAGTTCGTCAAGTTAGCTGCTCTCGCCGTCACCGTCGGACATGCCCATCTGAACCGCTTCGGGGCTGTGGTCGGTGGGTCCGTGTCTTCTCACATCTTTGATGGAGCAATCTTCGCCTCAATGTTACCGCCTCGAGCGAAGGACTAAACATTGCGCGGTGATTAATTGATGTGCTTAACTGCTAATACATGGCTTTTAAGCGCGTTGGAAACGTATGACAAGAAGCTGAAGGGCGTGTTTGTGTCCTATGCCCAGCCGGGTAAATTTGAATGTCAACATGACGCAGAATGACGCAGAGAGGCACAAACTTATGGCAATGACAGCACCCAAGCCCGACATGAACACCGGCAGGATTGCGGACGGCAGTCCGGCTCATAGCCGCTCCGAGGGCTTCCCGAGGACCTACCCCGCCGCCCCCCAGCTTTCGACCCCGACGGACTTGACGCCGGAGCAGGCCAAGGCCATCACCGATGCGGTCAACCCGCTCATCGCCGACGCCTTCGCGCTCTATGCCAAGACTAAAAACTTCCACTGGCACTTGTCCGGGCCGCGCTTCCGTGACCTGCACCTGCTGTTCGACAAGCAGGCGACGCAGGTGCTGGAAAGCATTGACCCGATGGTGGAGCGCATCCGCAAGATCGGCGGAACTTCCATCCGCTCGCTGACGCATGTGGGCACGCTCCAGACCATCCATGACGACAACGACGAGTTCGTCGAGCCGCAGGAGATGGTCCGCCGCCTGCTGCAAGACAACCGCCACATCGTTCAGCAGATCCGCCAGGCAGCCACCGTCGCTGATGACAACAAGGACACCAGCACCAGCAACCTGCTGGAGACGTTCCTAGATGACGCAGAGCGCCGCACCTGGTTCCTGTACGAGATCGCCCAGGACTCGGAGGCGGTCGGCTAACAAAGGCATGAACTTATCGGCGGGGGGGGGGGGGGGGGGGCCCCCCCCCCGGGGGGGGGGGGAACCGATGGGGTTGAGGCCCCCCCCCAAAACAAAGAGACAAAAAGAAGAAAAAGGGGGGG
>JANOOM010000430.1:0-11457 GCA_031421335.1 Armatimonadota bacterium | reverse complement strand
GGTCTTGCCCGAGAGCGTCTGGGCATCAATCCGGCCCTCGCCGGTCAGCAGCCAGTCCGCGCCCTGCGCCCGTTCCTCGAACCGGGCGGCGTCGAGCACCAGGTCAATGCCGCTTTGCATCCGGGCGCCCAGGAAGGCCATCAGGCCCGCGCCCATGCCGCCCGCCGCGCCCGCGCCGGGCAGGGCGGCCACATCTCGGCCCAAATCGCGGCGCAGGACGGCAGCGTACTGGGTCAGCGCGGCGTCGAGTTCGGCGACTATGGCCGCGTCCGCACCCTTTTGCGGGCCGTAGACGGCGGACGCACCGGTCGGGCCAAGCAGGGGGTTGGTCACGTCGGACGCGATGACGACTTCGACCCCGGCGAACAGTGCATGCAGGGCAGAGGCATCAATGCGGGCCAGGTGTCTCAAGTCCCCGCCGGTGATCGGCTCGGGCAGCGGGACGCCCGCCGCGTCCCAGAAGCGGACGCCGAGTGCCTGCATCGCGCCCACGCCGCCGTCGTTGGTGGCGCTTCCGCCTAGGCCAATGATGAGGCGCTTCGCGCCCGCCTCGACCGGCCGCCGCAAAAGCTCTCCGACACCAAACGTCGTCGTGCGGCGCGGGTCGCGCTTGTCCGGCGGGACGAGGGGCAGGCCCGCCGCCGCCGCCATTTCGACCACGGCGGTTTCGCCGCCCGGCCCGAGCCGCCCCCAGACTGCGTCAACCAAGTCGCCCAGCGGCCCCATCACCCGCGCGCTGTGCCGCCAGCCACCCGTTGCCACGACCAGGGCTTCTTCGGTACCTTCGCCGCCATCGGCCAGCGGCATCAGGACGACCTCGACGTCGGGGCGAGCGCGGCGGGCGCCCACCGCCATCGCTGCGGCGGCCTGAGCCGCCGTCAAGCTACCTTTGAACGAGTCGGGCGCGATAACGATACGCAAGGGGCGAGGCATGATGTCATTCTACCCGATAGCGGCCTTTGGAACGGAAGCAGCCGCGCATCGGGTAGAATGGGGGGAAGAAAAGTTCACGCCGAGAGGAAGTGTCGCCGTCATGATGAACGCACCCGCTGCCGCAAAAGTCCGAATGGTCCGCGTGTTGACCTACGGCAAAGGCCTGGAGGCCATCGAGGAGGAGGCAGTCTCCTCCGTCAACAACGGCAACCAGGTCCTGGTGAACGCCGCCTGCGCCTCGGACACGCTCACCGAGCAGCCGGACGGCCCCAAGGCCGCCGTCGCCACCTGGGCCGAGGCCCTGTCCCATCAGCACGGGTTGATCTGGAAGCGCGTGGGCCTGGACGTGCTGTTTGTGAAGGGCGTCGCCTAGGAGTCAGTAGCAAACAAGTGATTGAAATCACTCGCTCCCGGCAGATTTGTCCCCTGGACAAATAGATAGGTTGCGCAGAACACGGGTGGACACGAGTGGCTATGTTGCCCGACCAGTTTTCTGCCCCTCCCCTCCTCTGTCCTCTGGACAGGTCTGACGCGGAGCGAGTGATTTCAATCACTCTTCTTCCAATTTCAATCACTCTTCTTCCACCTGCTCCCCAACAACGACATAAAAACAGCCGCCTCATTGGTGAGGCGGCTGTTTCTTTCTGTAAGCGGGCGACCAGGCTCGAACTGGCGACATTCTCGTTGGCAACGAGACATTCTACCACTGAATTACACCCGCAATGGTGGAAGTGAGAAGGATGGGCAAGAGGAGACTCGAACTCCTACGCCTTGCGGCACCAGCTCCTAAGGCTGGCGTGGCTACCATTACACCACTCGCCCTCAGATGGTTTGCGCTTCCCTGATTGCGTTTGTAGTATATCCCAAGTCTGGTGATGTTGTCAACCCCTCCCGCCACATTTTCCTAGATTTTCCTAGAGAGTAAGAAGCCTTCCCGTCTGGTATAATGACGCAGGAAAGCGGGGGGCGCTCGGCGAAATAGGGGCCAGCACTTCCTTCTCACCTTTTGTTTTCACACGTTATTTCTCGCTATCTTCACAAGGAGCATTCTTCTTTCTCATGGCTGAACAAGACGATCCCACCCGAGATAATTCTTTTGAGGCCGCGAACGCCATCCCCGGCATCAGCGACGACATGGCCGACGACGATGACATGCGCGAGCGCAAGCCGATTGACCTGGACGCCCCGGTCCAGGGCAGTCCTTCCCCGGCGGCGGCGCCGGCGAATAGGTTGGCGCCCGCGCCCGTGACGCTGGAAAGCGCAAGCCCGGCGGCAAGCTCCAAGGAGGTCGAGGAGCTGAAAGATAAGGCGAAGCAGTCCAACGACAATTATCTGCGCGCGATGGCGGACTTGCAGAACTTCCGGCGGCGAGGCGAGGAAGAGCGCATCCGAATCATCCGGGACGCCAACGAGAGGCTGATCAAGGAGATGCTGCCAGTCCTGGACGACTTCGATCTAGCTTTGGACGCCGCGCGCAAGACGGAGAGCTACGAGCAGCTCATCGGCGGCGTCAGCGCCATCCTGCGGAAGTTCGCGGACACGCTGGGCAAGCAGGGCGTCCACCCCATTCCCGCCGTCGGCGAGCAGTTCAACGCCGAGGTGCATGAAGCGGTCATGCTCGATGAGGAAAGCGAGGAGCCGGACGAGACGGTGACCGCCGAGCTTCGCAAGGGCTACACGCTGCACGAGCGGGTCATCCGGCCCTCGCTTGTTAAGGTCGCGAAAAAAGGCTGAGTTCGGGCATGAACGGGCAGCGCCTCCGGCCCCTGGGGCTGGGCGACATCTTTGATGAGGGTTTTGACCTGTACAAAAGGAACTTCGTGTTCCTGCTGCTGGTCACGGCCCTAGCCGTCGTCCCGCTCGACATCGGGATCGCGTTCGCCGCCCCGCGCCTCTTCCCGGCGATCTTCGACTTGTTCGGGGTCACGGCGAACTCAGACGGGTTCTGGATCTGGCTGGTGGCCTTTGGGGCGCGGATGGTGTTGTATGTGCCTTTGTATCTGCTCGCCGCCGCCCCCTTGATCGCCGCCTGCGCGGGCCGGTACATGGAATGGGAAGTGACGGTCTGGTCCGTCTACCGCTTGTGGCTGCGCCGCCTGCCCGTCCTCTTGGTGTCACTCACGGCGACGGGGCTGGCGCTCGACCTGGGGCTTTTCTTCTGCGTCGTGCTGTGGCTGCTACCTGCCGGCCAATTCTTTTTCGTCCTCCAGGCTATCATGGTGGAAGGAGAAGGCCCGTTCAAGGCGCTGGGCCGGTCGGGGCGACTCGCAAATGGGTACGGCGGGCGAGTCTCCAACTGCCTGATCCTGCTGGCCGGCATCGCGTGGGTCATCAGTCTGGGCATCACGTTCCCCCTTGCGTTCCTCGTGGACAACGTGCTGCACATCGCGCCCGGCGCACTCTCGCTGCTCGGGGGCACGACGGCCATCGGGCGCACGGCGGAGCAGCAGGTCGTGGCGCTGATCACGAGCGGCCTGGCGCACCTCGTTCTGATCCCATTCCTCGCGTGCGTGGCGACCGTTCTGTATTACGACCTGCGTATTCGCAAGGAGGGCTTCGACATCGAGTTGCTGGCCGAAGAACTGCGCTACCCACCACTTGCTGCGCTCGGCCCTTTCCTGCCCCCCGCGCCCGCCTTCGGCCCGGTCCGGCCCGGCGTCCCGCCACACGGCGCCGCTTACGGCGCCTCAAGGCCAGGCGCCCCGCCGCCCCGGCCGCCGGGCGCCCTGGGAGGACCGCGTTGATACTTTTCCTGAGGCTCGCACTCGTCTTCTTTTTGTTCACAGTGGCGCTCGGGGCCGGGGCGGCGACTCCCCAAGAGTATGACGGCGCTTTGGCCCAGGTTCAAGCAGCTTTGGTCAGCCAGGCACGCGGAATCAGTGCGGACGTGGTGCCCTCCGGGGAAGCGCCCTCATTGCTGGCGCGGCGGACGCTGGGGCAGATTCACAGCATTGATACTCCAGGCAGCGCGCCCGCCCCGGTGGACACGTCGCGCCTGGTCGCCGCCATTGCGGCGGCGGAGGCGATGAAAGACCCGGACTTGAAGGTCGCCGCGCTGAATGACGTCGGCAAACAGATCCAGTCTTTACGCGCTTCCCTTCTGCACTTACGCGCGAGTCCGTCCGCCGACCCCGCCGCCGCGCGCCGCGCCGCGCGCGCCGTCCTGGCCCAGCCTGAGTTCGGCTCGGAACTGCCGCCGCCGCCCTCCCTGGTAGAACGCATCGCAGCCTGGATCGACCGCATCTGGCCGCACCCGTCGGGTTCGTCCGGCTTCACCGGGCCGACCGTCAACCCTAACATCATCCTGGGCATCCTGATCGTCATTGCGGTGGTCGCCTTCGCCATCCTCGTCGGCGTCATCGTGCAGGCTATCGGGCGGCGGTCGGCCCGGTCCAAGCCGCTCGCCCTCGATGAAGAAGAAGCCGTGCTGGTGGACGCGCGGGACAACGTAAGTTTGCTGGGACTGGCCGAGCAGCAGGCCAAGGCCGGTGACTACCGCCGGGCTTTTCGCCTGGTTTATCTCGCCTCCCTGGTGGCGCTCGACACCGGCGGCGTCCTGCGCTTCGATCGGTCCAAAACCAACTGGGAGTATTTGCGCGCCCTGCGGGCAGCGGGCCGGGGCGACATTTATTCGGCCCTGACGCCGCTGACGCGCGAATTCGATCAAGTCTGGTACGGGTTCGGCTTGACCGACGCCTCACACTACGCCCGCGCGCTGGCGCAGTATCAGGCGCTGCTAGCCGCGCCCCAGGCGGCGACCGCGCCGGCGGCTCAGGGGGCGAAAGGCTGATGCGCCGATCCCGAGACCTCATCGCCGTCCTGCTGCTGCTCGCGCTGTTCATCGTGGGCGGCCTGCTCCTGGGCGGGCGCGGCGTGTCCCCCCGGCGCACCGTCGGTGCGGAAGACGGGCGGGACCCATCGGTGACGAACGACCGTGCTTCGGGCAGCCGGGGCGTGTTCGAGTGGGCCGCTAAGATGGGCTATAAGCCGACCGTCTGGGGCCGGGAGTGGTCTCAGCTTTCGCCCTCGGAAGCCGGGGTGCTGCTCGTCATTGACCCGGAGGTCCAGAACCCGGTGGCGACAATCACCGGCGGCGGCGATAGCGGCGGCGGCGACCGGACGCGGCTCGGCGGGCGCGACGCGGCCGTCCTGCGGCACTGGCTGGCGTCCGGCCAGGGGCACACGGCCATCCTTCTTTCCTCACGGCTCGCCAGCGCCCAGACCGGCGGGCGGTCTTCCTCCGGGACCAAAGCTTCTTTCGCGGACGCGCTGGATCTGGTCGTCGAGTCGGCCTCACCGGACACCAAGCGGCGCGAGTTCGCGCCGCTCCAGCCGACGGCGGACACGGCAGGGATGATCAGCCTTTACAGCGACTCCGACACGCGGGTCCGCCGGGCACGGCCGGACGGTCTGGCCCTGTTCGGGGACGTGGCAGGGCCACTGGTTTTGGAGATCCCCGTGGGACCGGGCCGGCTGATCGCCGTCGCCGACGCGGACCTGTTCTCAAACAGGAACCTGCCCCGGTCCGAGAACGCCGTCTTTCTGGCCGACCTGCTGGCGCACTACGGGCGCGTGGGCGGGGTGGTCTTGTTCGACGAGTACCATCACGGCGACGTGTCAGGCACGCCGGACAGCTCGGTCTGGGAGGCACTGGGGAGGCCGCTGCAACTGGCCTTGATCCAGATCTTTTTGGCCGCCCTGTGCTTGATGGTTTTACTCGGCGGCCGGTTCGGACCACCTATCCCGACGGGGCAGGACCTGGCCCGGTCCTCCGCCGACTACGTCGCCTCCCTGGCGAGCCTATACCGCCGGGCGGGAGCCTCGGGGACGGCGCTGGAAACGCTGTACCGGCAGTTCCTGCGGGACGTCTGCGGGCGGCTGGCCCTGCCGCCGGACGTAAACCTGGAGCGGCTGGCCGAGGTCGCTGCCCGGCGCGGGCAGGTGGACAAAGAACGCTTCCGCCGGCTGCTCGCGACCTGCGAGCTGCGGCTGGACGCGGGGAAAGTGACCGAGGCCGAACTGCTGGATCTGACCCGGCAGATGGAGAGCATCAGAAAGGAAATCGGCATTGCCTGAAGATCGAGCGCCCGAAGAAACAACGAGTATCCCCCAGCAGCAGGGCGCTCCGCGCCCGCCCGAGCCGGCTGCACCCTCGTGGGGGGCACCTCCCTCAGTGAACTTTTTCACCCCACCGCCCGTCGAGACCGCCTCGACCCCTTCCTACCAGTCGGCGGGTGGGGAAGTACAGCGCGTCGCGCAGGCCATCACCGCCGAGGTCCATAAGGCCGTTGTCGGCCAGGACGAGACCATCGAGAACGCCCTGGCTGGGCTGTTCGCCGACGGCCATATCCTGCTCGAAGGCGTACCGGGGACGGCCAAAACACTGCTGGTGCGGGCACTGGCCGCCTCCGTGTCGGGCGAGTTCAAGAGAATTCAATTTACGCCGGACCTCATGCCCTCGGACATCACCGGTACGCGCATCTTCGACCAGCAGGCGATGGAGTTCGTCTTCAAGCCCGGCCCATTGTTCACGGGCCTGCTGCTGGCCGATGAGATCAACCGGACCCCGCCCAAGACCCAGGCCGCCCTGCTGGAAGCGATGCAGGAGCATCGGGTGACGGTGGACGGCGAGACGCACGATCTTCCCGACGTATTCATGGTATTCGCCACCCAGAACCCCATCGAGTTCGAGGGTACCTATCCGCTGCCCGAAGCGCAGCTCGACCGGTTCCTGCTGAAGATATTGGTGGCCTACCCGCCGCTCGAAGCTGAGCAGATGGTCCTGCGCCGCTACCACGAGGGGTTCAACGCCAACGACCTGTATTCGGTGGGCATCCGTCCGGTCGCCGACGCGCCGATGATCCAGCGCTGCCGCGCTTTGATCAAGCAGGTCCGCGTCGAGGAAACGATGTTCCAGTACATCACGCGCCTGGTTGCGGCCACGCGCGACCACCGCCAGCTCGTGCTGGGGGCCAGCCCGCGCGCCTCCATCGCCCTCCTTGGGGTCGGCAAGGCGCTGGCCGCCATGCGGGGCCGCGACTTCCTGATCCCCGACGACGTCAAGGCCATCGCTCCGGCGACGCTGCGCCACCGCCTGCTGCTGCGGCCTGAAGCCGAGATCGAGGGCGTCAGTGCCGACCGGGTCATCGAGAACATCTTGGATGGTCTGGAAGTGCCACGATGAAATTCCATATCGCTCACACGACGCGCTACGAGTACGACGCCCCGCTCCTGGGGGAGTGTTTCATGGAGGCCCGCCTGCGCCCGCTCACGGTGCCGAGCGAGCAGGTCTGCCGCGAGTACAAGATCACGACCGAGCCGCCCGTTGCGATCTTCGGCTACGACCAGCTCCACCAGATGGGTCTGGTCAACCACTTCGTGCTGCGCGGGGACCCACACCAATTCCTCGCCATCCATGCCGAGTCCACCGTGGAGACCCTGCGCGGCAACCCGTTCGAAGACCTGGACTTGCTGGCAGAAGACTGGCCGATGCTGGCGGACGGCGCCCTGCACGAGCAGTTCGCCGAGTTCCTTGCCCCCACCCCACTGGTCCCGCTTTACGGTGCGTGGAGCGGGCCTGAGCCACTGCCGGGCGTGCTGGCCTATGCACAGGCACTTTCCGATGAGATCTACACCCAGTTCGAGTACGTCCCCGGCTCCACGGACATCAGCACGCCGCTGGCCGAGTTCGTCGCCGGGCGGCGCGGGGTCTGCCAGGATTACGCTCACCTGATGCTGGCCGCCGCCCGCTCGCGCGGCGTCCCGGCCCGCTACGTCAGCGGCTACATCTACGCAGGCGTGGGTGAAGGAGCGAACGGGGCGGGTGCGACTCATGCCTGGGTGGAACTGTACCTGCCGCACGCCCGGGCGTGGCGCGGCTTCGACCCGACCAACAACGTGCTGGTCGCCGACCGTCACATCAAGGTCGCCGTGGGCCGCGACTATGCCGATGTGCCGCCGACCAAGGGCATCGTACGTGCGGCCATGGGAAGCCCCTTGCCATCGGCGACGGCGCTGCATGTGGACGTGCAGGTAGAAAAGCTAGACTAGCCGGGGAGAAAGAAACAGGGAAGTGAATGAGGCAGAAGCGCGAATTCAGAAAGAACTCATCGGCATCGTGGGCGTTCTCAGCGAGCTGACGGGACTGACTTCGCGCCGGATCGCCTGCTGCTGAAGCGCCGTGCCGATGCTCTGGCCCCGGCATTCGGGATGCACGGCAAAGGCGTGGATTTTTGCTTCTGTCAGCGTCACGCCGTTTAGGACGAGTGGTGGGCACCGCTCCTCAGCGCCGACCGGCTAAATGCCGAAGCGCAGAAATCCCACGATCTGGTCATCTTGGAAGGCGGCGGAGAGGTAGCAGGGCAGATGCCGCGCATAGTCGCCCAAGACGAACGGTGCTTGCTCCGGCGCCGTCTCTTCCAGGCATCGCACGAAGTCAGGCCAGCGCAGATGACCTCCCGCCAGTTCTTGCAGGGAGAAAGGGCGTTTTTCAGAGGTCTGCATGGTTACAGCCTAATTCAAGATCGCCTTGGCCGCCGCCGAGGGCATCCGCTCGACGACGCAGACCTCGCGGCCCACGGCGCGCTCGAACTCGGGCAGGGTCATGTCGTCCAGGAAGACATCCCGGTCCGGGTCGCGCAGCATGATCGAGGGGAGCACGACGCGCTCGCCCACCGCGCTGCCCATCTCGTTCAGGGCATGGGCGATGTCTCGGCCGGTCAGCAGGCCCGCGACACTGATGTTGCCCTCGAAGAAGGTGTTGTGGACGGCGCAGACATTGACGCTCAGATTCTCAACGCGGTTGAAGGTGTCGGCCAGGGCGCCGACAAAGGGCGCGGCCAGTTCGCCCGTGACCAGAGTTGCCGAGCGGGGTGATTCGAGCCGGGAAGGGAGGCGGCGGGCGACTTTCAGCACGTCGTCTTCAAAAAGGCGCACCAAGCCGACGCCGTCCTCAAGCTGGGGGAAGCCCTCGTACTGCCGCGCGGGCGGGACGGCCAGCCCAGCGCTCAGGTACAGCTCGTCGCTGAGGAAGGCGAAGTTGGTGCCCAGTGCTTTGCGGAAGCCGCGCCGCCATTCTTCGGCCTCTAACACCAGGCTGCGGGCGAAGTCCGGGGTGCAGGTCTTCAAGGCGGCAAGACGGTCGCGGAACTGGGTCAGGCCGACGGGGACGACGGCGACGGACAGGACGCCGCCGTAGGTGCCGCGCGCTTCGGGGTGCAGAGCGGCCAGGTCATGGATCGTCTGCTCCAGGATCAGGCCGTCGTTGTAGCCGGGGCAGAGAACGACCTGGCCGTGGACCTGGATTTTGGCGTCGGACAGCATTTGGAGGCGGGGCAGGATCGGCTCCGGCGCCTTGCGGCCCAGCATCCGCCCACGCACTTCGGGGTCGGTGGCGTGGACGGAGACAAACAGGGGCGAGAGCTTTTGATCAATGACGCGCTGGAACTCGTCTTCGCCCATGTTGGTCAAGGTCAGATAGTTGCCGTGCAGGAACGAGAGCCGATAGTCATCGTCCTTGATGTACAAGGACGGCCGCAGTCCCTTGGGCTGCTGGTACAGGAAGCAGAAGACGCACTTGTTTTTGCAGATGTGGACGCGGTCAAACAGGTCGTCGCCGAACTCGATTCCTAAATCCTCGTCGTAGTCCTTGCTGATCTCGAAGTGGAGCGGGCCGACGTCCACGCGCTCCACGTCCAGCGTCGCGTGCTCGCCGGCCGACAGAAAGGCGAAGTCCACGATGTCCAGGACCGGCTGGCCGTTGACGTGCGTGACTACGTCGCCGACGTGGACGCCCACGCGGGCCGCCGCCATATCCGGATCGAGCGTTAGGACGCGCGCCCGGTCGGCTTTGGCCCGGCGCGTCACGACATTCTCGTCGGCCATCGGCAGGGCCAGCATGCCGGGCTGGGTGTTTCGCCGCACCACGTTCTCGGTATTCATTGCCATAGGCTTCCATTATACCCGATATGGCCGGTGCAACTTTTCCGCCGGCCCCGTGTCTGATACTATTAAGGGAAAGATTCGCCGCCCGATGACGCTGACCGACCACCGATCAAGCTGGACCGACGCGCTCGCCGGCCTGCCGCGCCTGGACCCCGACATCGCCCTGGTGCGCCAGTTCCGGGCCACGGCGGACCCGGCGGTCTTCGAGATCCTGTTCCGCAAGTACCAGACACCAGTCTTTAGCCTGGTCTACCGGATGGTGAACGGCGAGGACGCTTACGATCTGACCCAGGAGGTCTTTCTGCGCGCCCTGCGCGCCCTGCCGTCGTTCAAAGGCGACTCCAAGTTTCGGACCTGGCTGCTGACCATCGCCCGCAACGTCTGCTTGAACCACCTGCGGGACACGAAGCTGCGGGCGGGGATCGAGGAAGGTTCGCTCGACGAGGAACCCGAGGCGCCGGGGTACATCCAGGAACCCGCCGACCCCGCCGCCGACATCGCCCACATCGTGGAGGTGCGCGAGCTGCAAAGGATCGTGGACCGGGTGCTGGTGGAGCTGACGCCCGAACAGCGCCTTTTGATCACCCTGCGCGACCTGCAAGGATTGTCCTATGAAGAAGTCGCCGAGATCACGGACCTGAGCCTAGTCAATGTCAAGTCCAAGCTGCACCGGGCACGGCTGGCGTTCAAGACTCGGTTCCAGCCATTCCTGGCCCTGGTCAGCCCAGAACTGGACAAAGAACTAGCAAAAGAACAAACGAAAGAGGGTGAGCCATCGTGACACGCGATGAAGCGCGCGCGCGTTATTCCGACTATCTGGAAGATGCGCTGGACCCGCAGGCGCGCGATGAGATGCAGGCGTTTTTGGCGCGCGAGCCGGACGCGGCGGCGGAGATGATCGGGCTGGAGCGGACTCTGGCGCGGCTGCACCGCTTGCCGCCGCGCGAGCCGGTTCTGGACCTCTGGCGCGAGTTCGCGCCGCAGCTCGAAGTCTACCGGTCCGAGCGCAAGCTGAGTCTGGCGACGCGCATGCGGCTGCACTGGGCCGCCCTGCTTTCGCAGGTCAGCGCGGGCGTGATCCTTTGGACACATGCCATCGCCCACCGCGCCCATGCCGGATTGGGCCGCCACTTGCGGCACGAACACGCCCCGCTGCGCCGGGCGGAAGAGCGGCGGGAAAAGTGAAGGAGCGATATATGGCAGAGAACTCAGGGAGCGTATACGGGGAGCTGCAAAACGAGAATCAGGCATACGCCTACCTGCTCTGCGGGCATTTGCAGGGAATGGTCCACCGCCTGCGTCAGCTCACGCCCGAACAGTGGGACTGGACATTTGCGCCGCCCGCACCGACGGCGCGCATCTTGGCGGTTCATGCCTGGCAGTGGCTGATCTGCGACCGGCAGCACCTGGCCGAGCCGGACGCCCGCAAGCACCCACTCGTGCCTGAACCGCCCGCCGATACGGCCATCTTATGCAACGCTCTGGCCGAGGAAACCGAGCGGTGGCGCGTCCAGATCATGAGACTGACGCCCGCGCAGATCGGCGACCAGCGCCGGCAGTTCAACGGTTACGAGATGAACG
>JANOOM010000429.1:0-14533 GCA_031421335.1 Armatimonadota bacterium | reverse complement strand
CGGCGTTTAAGAGCTTTGCCGTCATGCGAGTGTCCTCACAGAGGATGCCCCCAACCTCGCCTAAAACACGGCGGGCCCGCGGCGAGAGGTCGTCCAAGTTCCCAATGGGCGTCGCGACGACGTAAAGCGTCCCGGGCATGGCGCAACTATACAATGCGGCGAATGGACGGCATCGTTCTCATCGGCCCGCACCTCACGGCCCCATTCGCCGAGACCCTAGGGCGGCGCTCCCCCTTCGTCACCCTCCACAGTGCCCAGTCCTTGCCGGGGACGTGTAGCCTGGACGTGGACAACGAGGCCGGCGCGTTTATGATGGTGCGCCACTTGATCGCCCAAGGGCACCGCCGGATCGCCCACTTCACGGGCGGGGAAGATAGGCCCGGCGCCCGGCAGCGCCTGGCCGGCTACAAGCGCGCGCTGGCCGAGGCGGGCCTGCCCGCCGACGACGCGCTCGTCCTGCACGGCGGGTTCACGGCCGAGGCGGGCCGGCGCCTGATGGCCGACCTGCTGGGCCGCCCCGACGTCCCCCCGACTGCGGTCTTCTGTGCTAACGACGCTTCGGCCTACGGCGCCCTGGAAACGATGGCGGCACGCGGACTGCGGGCGCCCCAGGATGTCTCCATCGGCGGCTTCGACGACCTGATGCTGGCGCAGATGACCACGCCGCACTTGACGACGATACGCCAGCCGTTTCGCGAGATGGGCCGCCGGGCCGTCGATCTGCTGCTGCTCCAAATCCGCCCGCCAGAGGGGGAGCCGCCCACTCCGCCCTCGGCACAGGTATTCGACGTAGAACTCGTCGTCCGCGACTCCACTGGCCCCCCCCGATAAACCTTATGAACATGAAGCCATATCTCTATTTCCTAGCCCTCCTTGGGCCGGCATCGGTGATGCCGGCCCTGTCCCAGACTGCGCCGCAGGCCACGCCGGGCGTTTCGCCTGCCACGTTGCCCCTGCCGCTGCCCGGTATGAGCGCGCTGCCGCCGGACCGGCTGCGGGCCGAGAATCCATGGAACCTCCCGATGACCGGCCTGTGGCGCTTCAAGCTGACGCATGGGCAGATCGTGGACGGGCATTTCCAGATGGGGCCGCTCGGAGACCGGTTCGTGACTGCCTCCAGCAGCGAGACCGCGAACCTGCCGCGCAACGCCTTCGATGGCACCCCGGATACGCGCTGGTGCGCGGACAGTGAGGCCTTCCCGCAGTGGCTCCAGGCCGACCTGGGGCGGACCCGACGTGTGGATGGCATCACTCTGACTTGGGAAAAACCGGGCACGCGCTTTCTGTGCCGCGTGGAGGGCGGCATGGACGGACGGCATTGGACGACGCTGGCGAACGGGGCCGCCGCGCCCGGCCTCGGCGATGGACCGGTGACGCTCACGCCCGCCGATGTCCGCTACGTCCGCGTCGTTGTCCTGGGCGGCAGTCCCGGCAACTGGGCGTCCATCCGCGAGTGCCGCATTCAGGTCGTCGAGGATGGCAAGGAGGTCGCCTGGCAGCCGCCCGTCGCGCCGCCCCCAGCCGTCCCCGCCTCCAACAATGACTTTGCACAGCCCGCAGCGGCGGATCTGGGCTGGGATAACCTCGCCGTCCCCTCCAACTGGGAGATGGCCGGCTACTCCGTCCCCACTTACAACTCCGTGGACGACACCGTGGGCTTGTACCGGCGCTTCGTCACCGTCCCCAAGGCGTGGGCGGGTCGGCGCGTCTTCTGGCGCTTCGACGGCGCCCTCGTTGGGGCGGAGGTCTTCGTCAATGGGCAGCCGGCCGGCTATCACGAGAGCGGCTACACGGCCTTCGATGTGGACGTGACCAGGCTAATCAAACCGGGCCAGCGTAACCTGTTCGCCGTGCGCGTTTCCAAGACCACCCCGTCTTCGGACTGCGAAACTGGGGACTTCCAGTGCATGGGCGGTATCTACCGGGAAACATCTCTGATCTCGGTCCCCGCCACCCACGTCCATGACCTGACCGTGCGGACCCCCCTGGCACCCAACCACCGGGACGCTGTCCTGGCCGCCGACGTGCAGGTGAACGGGACGCCGGGCGAGACGGTCGGCTTGGCCGGCACCCTCGTCGGTGCGAACGGGCAGAAAACACCGGTCCGGCTGGCCGGGACGGGCCGCGTGGGGGCGGATGGGACGGCCATGATCGCCCTAAGTTCATCCGTGAGTGCGCCCAAGCTGTGGTCGGCGGAGAAGCCGGACCTCTACTACCTCGTTTTGCAACTGACGCGCGCTGGCAAGCCTGTCGAGCGTGTCGAGCAGCGGTTCGGGTTCCGTCAGGTCGAGATCAAAGACAACGTCGTCTTGTGGAACGGGAAGCCCATTAAATGCACTGGCGTCTGCCGGCACGACGAGTGGGCGGACAAGGGCTTCGCGCTGACCGATCGGGAGTGGCGCAAAGATCTGGCGATGATGAAAGCCGCCAATATCAATGCGATTCGCACCTCCCACTACAACCATGCCGCCCGGTTCTTGGAACTGTGCGAAGAGCAGGGCGTCTACATCCTAGACGAAGTGCCCTTCTGCTGGATCAACGAGAAGAACAACGACCCCGCCTTCGTGCCCGCCCTGCTCAGGCGCGCCGCCGACACCCTGGGCCGCGACAAGAACCGCCCGTGCGTCCTTTCCTGGAGCCTGGGCAACGAGAATGGGGTGGGGAAGAACTCGCAGACCGTGATTGACTTCGTCAAGGCGCACGATCCGACGCGGCCCGCCTTCATCTCCCAGGGCGGCTATTGGGGGCCGAAGGGGCAGTCCTTCCAGGATATGCACTACCCGACCCCCGCCGACGTTGATAACTACGTCGCTCGGGACTCGGGCAAGCTGCCCGCGCAGTTTTCCGAGCAGCCGCACATCTTCTACCAGAAAGAAGCGCAGGACTATGATCCCGGTGCCTCCGATCTCTGGTCTGAGACGTTGACGCGGACCTGGGATAAGATCCGGGTCGCGCCGACGATCCTCGGCTCGTTCATCTGGGAGTGGCAGAACCAGGGCATCGCGGACAAGTCCCCGGACAAGACGCGCGACTTCTACTACGGCAGAGGCTATCTGCGCCAGGAAAACAACAAGGGTGTCGTGGATGCCTACCGCAACCCCAAGCCGGAATACTGGATCGTGAAAATGGCCTACAGCCCCATCGGCATCGGCACGCGCACCGTCACGCCCGCCGCCGGGTCCTGCGCGGTCGCCCTCACGAACCGCTACTCGTTCACCGACCTGAAGGAACTCCTCTGTCGCTGGACTGCTTTCAACGGTGCAACTGTCCTGAAGAGCGGCGTCAGCCGCATCCCCTGTGTCCCCGGCGGGTCAGTGACGGCCCACTTCCCAGCCCCGGCTGATATGACCGTGCTGCGCCTGGAGTTCGACCGCGCTGACGGTGTCGCCCTCACACTCGCGCGGCTGGATGTGGCGGGCGCTCCGGCCCCAATGCCGCCCATTGCCGCTGCCGCCGGCGGGCCGCTGGACATACGGGGCGACGGTACTTTCACGCAGGTCAGCAACGCGCCTGTCCAGGTCGCCTTCGATGTGCAGGCGGGGACTATTCATTCCTGGCGTGTGTGGGGGCGCGACATATTGGCGGGCGGGCTGGCGCTGAATCTAGGCGAGTCACGGGCGGGAAACGTGAAGGGGTACTACCATGCTGCCCAACCGCCCGTGCTGGGTGGTACCCTTGTCACCACGGATAATCGGGCGGATGGCTCCGCTCGCTTCGTCGTGACCGCCCCCGTCCAGGCGAGTGCCGGAGGCCAGACGCTGGGCACGCTGGCCTGCACCTACGACATCCTGCCCACCGGAGACATCGTGGTCCACTGGACACTCAACTGGACCGCCCCCCAGACCAATCTCTGGGAGGTCGGCATGAAGCTCGCGGCTCCCGCCGCCGACACCCACCTGAACTGGCTGCGCGACTCGTTTTTCTCCGTCTATCCCGCCGGACATTTGGGCGAGCCGACCGGAACCGCCGTCGCCGGCAGCACGCTAGGCCGCGCCTCCAAGCGCGGCCTGCACTGGATGACCCTCACGGATACGTCCGGCACGGGCCTTGCCCTCCTGGAAGACGGCTCGCCGCTCGTGGGCCGGGCACAGACGGGGGATGGGGCCACGACGCTGTTTGCGAGCCGCGAGGTCGCCGTGTCTAAGGAGTTCAGCGGGACCTGGGTATCCGACCACGACATCGTCGCCGCTCCGGGCAAGCCCATCAGCGGCGGGTTCACACTGCGCGCGGTCGTGGCGGGTCGGGCTGTGATGAAGCAATAGCCTTGTACGGGGAGAGATACCGGCACTGGAAGCGCCGTCCTATTCTGGAATAAAAGTCGCTCTGCGACTGCGGACGCGCCAAAGAAGAGCGAACGCGGACAAGTAGGGTGAACATGGACAAGAAGGGCGAACACAAGGTTCGCCCCTACGGCCTACGATCGTAGGGTCGGTGCCATTTTGAAAGGAGAATTAACCATGACCATCATTACTCCGACGGGTTTGGCCGGAACTTCGGCGCGGCTGCCGGGCCTGACCCGCTACGTTTACGGTACCACGCGGCTCGGCGACGGGTCGCTGCCCTTCGAGGCCCGCGTCGCCGTCGCCCGCGCCGCCATTGACGCCGGCGTCTCGCTGCACACAAGCCACTCTTACGGCGACGCCCTTCAAGTCTTGCGGGCGGCGCTTGACCAAGACCGCTCCAGCATCCCTTCCCTGATCTTCAAGATCGGCTGGGACTCGGTCGAGCAAGTCCGCGATGTCATCCATCAAAACCTCGCCCCACTCGCCCTGGACCACATGGCGGTCGGGCAGCTCTGCCTGGGCGGCCCGCTGGCCGAGCAGTTCCGCTCCGGCGGCCCCGCCTGCGACGGCCTGCGTGGGCTGAAGGAGGAAGGCCTGGTGGGGCGTTTCGTGCTCGAAGTCTGGCCCTGGAGTTCCGACGTTGCCGTGGACGCTCTGCTCGGCGGCCATGCACAGGGCCTGATCGACGGCTACATCTTCTATCTGAACCCTTTGCAGCGCTTCGCCTCGAACGCCCTGTGGGACCTGCTGCACAGGCGCGGCGAGACCATTGTCGCCATGCGAACCGTCGCGGGCGGGTCGCTGGACCGGCTGAAGGAGAACGGGCCGGACTATCTGCGGGCGCGGGCCGTCCAGGTGGCGCCGGTCTACGCGCGCTCCGGCTGCAAGACGTGGACGGAGTTCTGCGCGCGCTTCGCCCTGGGCTATCCGAACGTGGTGGCGACAGTGGGGGCGACCGCGCGGGTTGAGAACCTGCATGAGTTCCTACAGGCCGTGGAGGGGGCGACGCCGCTGGCCCCCGACGTGCAGGCCGAAGTGGAGAGCCTTCAGCAATCCTGGGCCGAGGAGCACGACCGGCACGCCGCGCCCTGGTCCATGTAGTGACTACTTGAAAGGAAAAACAGTCATGAGAAAGACACAGAAGGCAGCGGCACTGGCGGCCTGTGTCCTGGGAAGCTTCCTTGCCCCTGTGGGCCGGGCGCAGGCGCCCGTCAAGAGCCGGCCCTACACCTGGCGCAACGTCCAGATCGTCGCAGGCGGCTTCGTGGACGGCCTCGTCTTCAACCCTGCCGCCCGAGACGTCCTGTACGCCCGTACCGACATCGGAGGCGCCTACCGCTGGGACCCGGCCACGAAGCGGTGGATGCCCCTGCTCGACTGGCTCGGCGCGGACGACTGGAACCTCTACGGCACCGAGAGCATCGGCGTGGACCCGATGGACGCTAACCGGGTCTACCTCGCCGTCGGCACTTACACGCAGTCCTTCGCCAGCAACGGCGCCATCCTGCGCTCGTCCGACCGGGGCCGCACCTGGAAGCGGACCGATCTGCCGTTTAAGAACGGTGGTAACGAGGACGGCCGCTCGGCGGGCGAGCGCCTGGCCGTGGACCCGAGCCATAGCAGTATCCTTTACTACGGCTCGCGCGACAACGGCCTGTGGCGGAGTCTCGACCGGGGGGCGACCTGGGCGCAGGTGGCCTCCTTCCCGGTGACGGGCCACACGAACGGCGTCGGCGTCGTCTTCGTGGTCTTCGGCCCGCCCCGCGTCATTTACGTCGGGGTCTCGCAGGACGGCCCCGGACTGTACCGCAGCCTGGACGGCGGTGCGACCTGGGCGGCCCTGCCCGGCCAGCCACCGGGTCTCCTGCCGCACCAGGCCGCTTTGGGCGCGGATGGCACGCTGTACCTGACCTATGGTAACGCGCCCGGCCCGAACGGCATGAGTGATGGGGCGGTCTGGAAGTATAGCGCAAAGACGAGCGCCTGGACCGACATCACGCCGCTGAGGCCCGGCACCCCGGCGGGCTTCGGCTACGCTGGGCTGGCCCTGGACCCGCAGCACCCCGGCACGCTCATGGTCACGACCTTGGACCGCTGGAACCCCGGCGACACCCTGTTCCGCAGCCTTGACGCCGGCAAGACGTGGGCCGATATCGGCCCGAAGACCGTGCGTGACTGGTCCGCTGCCCCCTACATGACCTTCGGCGCCAAGGCGCCGAGATTAGGCTGGTGGATGGGCGCCCTGGCCCTCGACCCCTTCCGACCCGGCCACGCCCTGTACGGCACCGGGGCCACCATTTGGGCCTCCAACGACGTCTCGAACGCCGACGCGGGCGGGGCGACGCATTGGACGATCGGGGCGCGCGGACTGGAAGAGACCGCCATCATTGACCTGGTCAGCCCGCCCTCCGGCCCGCCCCTCCTGAGCGCCCTGGGCGACATCGGCGGCTTCCGCCACGACGACTTGACCGTCTCCCCCGCCCGTGGCATGGAGACGAACCCGCAGATGAACAATACGAACAGCCTCGACTTCGCCGAGCAGGACCCGGCCTTCGTCGTGCGCGTCGGGCGCGGCGACCGGGGCAAAAATGGTGCGTACTCGGCGGACGGTGGGGCCACCTGGGCGCCGCTCGCCACCGAGCCGCCCGGCAGCCAAGGGTCCGGGCATGTGGCCGTCTCCGCCGATGGTGCGGCTATCTTGTGGACGCCGCGCGGGAGCGCGCTGGCGCTGACGCGCGACCGTGGCGCGGCCTGGCTGGCGTCCAAGGGCGCCCCGCCGCGCCTGGAAGTCGTCGCCGACCGCGTTGATCCCCGCAAGTTCTACGGTATCAGCGGCGGGACGCTCTACAGCAGCACCGACGCCGGCGTGAGCTTCACTGCCTCCGCCTCCGCCCTCCCTAATGGGGGCCGGCTGCGCGCCGTACCGGGTCATGTGGGCGATCTGTGGCTCGTCGCGGGTGATGCCCTATACCACTCGACCGACGGCGGTGCCGCCTTCACCAAGCTGACCTCGGTGGCCTCGGTCCACGCTCAGGGCTTCGGCAAGGCCGCGCCGGGCCATGCCTACCCCGCACTTTATATCGCCGGGAAGGTCGGGGCTGTGACGGGCTTCTTTCGCTCTGATGACGCCGGGGCAAGCTGGGTGCGGATCAACGACGACGCGCACGGCTACGGCACGGCGAGCATTGTTATCGGCGATCCGCGCGTTTATGGGCGCGTTTACGTCGGCACGAACGGGCGGGGGATCATTTACGGTGAGCCAGCGGGGACGGTCGCGGGGAAGTAGGATTTGCCCCCACCCCCCGTCCCTTCCTTTACCCCGCTTGCGGGGGAGGGGCGGGGGGTGGGGGTCTCCGGGAAGGCCGCCGGGACGGTCTCGCCGCCGCCTCGGCACGCATCTTCGTCAGGCGCGGCAGGGCGAAGAACTGGACGTACAGCCACCAGGCTGCCCCGATACCCGTGAGCAGCAGGCCTGCTCCCCAGAACTCGGCGCCAGGCTGGGCGAACACGCCGATGCCCATGGCCACGAACAGCAGAACCGTCAAGCCCGGCAGAAATAGGCCACCTGCCATCCGAAACGGCCGCGCCCTGTCTGTGTCTTTCAGCCGCAGCGCGATGACGCAGGCGGCGGCGAGGGCATAAATAAACGCCTCCGTGCCAGCCGCGAGGTTCACCAGCAGGACGAACCGCTGCGTCCAGTAGACCAGGGCCGAGACCAGCAGGGACACGACGTAGACCACGAGGACGGCCCGGTCCGGCGTGCTGAACCGGGTGGAAACGTTGGCCAAGCCCTTGGGAAGCACCTGGTCCCGCGCCATGCCGTAGAGGAAGCGGCTGATACCCATCAGGCCCGCGTTGAACGTCGTCAGGGACATGCACAGGCTTGTACCGATCATGCACCAGCGCCCGACCGGGCCGAGAGCGGCCAGAGCGAAGACGAGGTGTGGGGTCGGGATGCGCGCGCCCGACGTGCCAAACAGCGCGGTCCGCCCCCCGTGCGGCGGGGCCGCGAACATGGCCGTGGTCAGCAAAGCGTAGACCAAAGCCAGCAAGATCACCGCGACGAACATGCCGACGGGGATAGCGCGCGCCGACTTTACCTCGTCGGCCAGCGGCGTCACCCATTCAAACCCGACGAATAGGAAGATCGCCACACCGACCGCCTGGAAGACTGGCCCGACACCTCCGGTGTGCAGTGGCTGCGGGACCACGAAATGGGCATGGGCGAGGGCCAAAACGCTCATCGTCACGATGGACGCGACGACCGAGTAGGTGACGACGTTCTGAAAGGTCCCGGCGATCTTCAGCCCGCCATAGTTGAAGAGGGTCGCCAGCGTCAGCATCAGAAAGATCCACACGGGCGGGGAGACGGTGGGCAGGGCTTCGCTCAGGACGTGCGAGAGCACATACGCTTCCGTCCCGACGACCAAAGTCACGCCGGTCATATAGGTCAGGGCGACCACGAGTGAGAGCTTTTCGCCGAATGCGCGGTGGATATAGAGCCGGATGCCGCTGACGCTCGGCAGCATCCCGTTCAGCTCGGAGAAGGCCGCCGCCGCCAGCAGGCAGAGCAGGCCCGCCAGCGCGATGGCGATCCAGGCGGCATCGCCCGCCAGATAGCAGGCCACTTGAACGACGACGAGGAAGGTGGAGGAGGCGAAGGTCAGGCCCGCGCTAGTCGAGATAACGGTCGCCAGGCCGATGCTCCGCTTGAGCTGTGGCCCGCTCACTGCCATGATTTTAGTCCCAAAGCATGGCGATCACGAAGTCGAGCCGGACGATGTCCGACTCCGGCCCCTGAATACGCAGCGTTCCTGCGTTGTAGGGGTCGTTGGGGGAGACCTCGCCGTAGAAGATCCGTGACAGGATCTCGCCCGTTGATTCGAGGGCGAGGTCGGCGGAGGTGGGCGGCCCCGCCGCCGCCGTCACCACGCCGCCCAACGTTTGCAGCGTCGCCTCCGCGCCCAGGTCGGAGGCGTGGATGTGCATGGTCCGGTTCCAGTCTTTGATCATCGCCATCAGGCGCTCGTTCTCGTTGCAGGCACGAGCGAACGAGTCAAGGCTGTCATATAACTCTTCGGCGGACGTCATCGTGTTTCCGGCTCCTCGTCGCCAAACACATGGACCGCGCCGCGCCAGCCCAGGCGCTCGGCCCAGTGTTCGTAATCTTCGGGCGTGATCTCGGCCAGTGGCTTCTCCATCAAGGCCACCAGGGCGGCCTCCATGAGATTTGTGCCGCCCGAAAGCCCGTCCATCTCGGGCGTCGTGGTCGCCACCCAGCTGATGCCCGCTGCCCGGAAGCGCGCCATGCTCTGCGGGCGGGTCGTGTTCGTCACGATGCCTTTCCCCGCGACTTTCTCGGGCAGATGGCGCAGGATCAAATGCCCGTCGCCGGCGACCACATCCGACGCCTCGTAATACTTGGCGTAGCGCGGGTCCGCCGCCGGCGCGTCCTGGGCCGCCCCGGTGGGGTAAAGCTGATGAAATGGCGTCGTGAGCAGGCGCGAGCGGTATTTGAGCGCGAGCTGCTCGATTTCTGTCAATGTCGTTAGGGGGAAGTCCAGGCCGATGTTGAAGATCAGGTCCCCGAAGACGCAGGGGCAGCCCATGTCAATGAATGCCTCGGCCATGCCGAATCGGTCGAGGGCGCTGACCATCAGCACCTTCGTTTCGGGCGTGACCAGCCCGCGCAATGCCAGCGCCCGCACGACGTCCCGCTCCAAAGTGTTCTTCAGCCCGCTGCCATCCACGACCGGCGTTTTCGTCGCCGCTTCGGCCAGGCGCAGGCCGTCGCCGATGAGGAACCGCTGCCCGTTGACGGAGAGGAACATATCAATGCCGCCCAGGCCCAGCGCGTCCACCTGGCCGTCAAGCTCCTGGATACGGGCGCGGGCGCGGACCATGTCGCCGCCAGTCCCCTCGCGCGACAGGCGCACAATTTGACCAGCCAGTGTGACCTCGCGGACGAAGTCGCCCGACGCCGACCCCAGGCTGACGCTTACCACCTGTTTCATCGTGAAACCATCCTCATCGGGTAATCATACCCGCGCTACCTCCGATTTCGGGTATTATTGCTCATGCTTTCTCGCTTTTTCTCCTACTACCGCCCGCACCGACGCTTGTTCCTGCTCGACTTCTGCTGCGCGGTCCTGTCCGGCCTGCTGGAGCTGGTCTTCCCGCGCGCCGTCGCGACGTTCGCGGACAAACTGCTGCCCTCCCACAACTGGACGCTGATTTTGGGGGCGACGGCGGTCCTGCTCTTCATTTATTTCCTGAACACGGGCCTCCAGTACATCGTCAACTACTGGGGACACGTCCTGGGCATCTCCATCGAGACCGAGATGCGTCGCAAGATCTTCGACCACTTGCAGAAGCTCTCGTTCCGGTTCTACGACAACCAGAAGACGGGCCGGCTTGTCGCTCGCGTGACCAAGGATCTGGAAGACGTGGGCGAAGTGGCCCACCACGGGCCGGAAGACGCCTTCATCGCCGTCATGACTTTCTTCGGCGCGTTCATCATGATGTTCACCTTGAACCCGCAGATCGCGCTGATCACCGGGCTTGTGGTCCCGCCCATGATGTGGATCTCGACCCGCTACGGCCGGGCCATGACCCTCAACATGCGGGCGCTGTTCGGCCAGGTGGGGGACTTCAACGCGCGCATCGAGGAGAACGTCGGCGGCATCCGCGTTGTCCAGGCGTTCGTCAACGAGGACCACGAGCGCTCGCTGTTCGCGCGGGACAACGCGCGATACCGGCAGACCAAGCTCAACGCTTATCTTCTCATGTCCAAGAGCATGTCGCTTTCCTACATGACCATGCGGGTCATCCAGCTCTTCGTCATGATCGCGGGGGCGTACTTCGTCCTGCACCACGGCCTGACCATCGGCGGCTTCATAGGCTTCCTGCTGCTCGTTAACGTCTTCTTCCGGCCCGTCGAGAAGATCAACGCCGTGCTGGAAACATACCCCAAGGGTATCGCCGGCTTCAAGCGCTACACCGAGCTTCTGGACACCGAACCCGACATCGCCGACGCGCCTAATGCGGTCGAAGTGGGGCATCTGCGCGGGGCCATCCAGTTCGAGGGTGCGACCTTCGGCTACAACGAGCACACGCAGGTGCTGCGCGACATTGACCTCTCCATCCGGCCCGGCGAGATGGTTGCCTTTGTCGGCCCGAGCGGTGCGGGCAAGACTACGCTCTGCTCCCTGCTGCCGCGTTTCTATGACCTGGACGCCGGCCGCATCACCGTGGACGGCATTGACATCCGGCAGATGACCTTGGCGTCCCTGCGCCGGAACATCGGCATCGTGCAGCAGGACGTATTCCTGTTCGCCGGGACCATCCGCGAGAACATCGCCTACGGTCGCTTGGGGGCGAGCGACGAGGATATCTTGGAGGCGGCCCGCCGCGCCCGCTTGGAAGACATGATCGCCGCCCTTCCCGACGGCCTGGACACGCTGACCGGCGAGCGCGGGGTGAAGCTGTCCGGCGGCCAGAAGCAGCGTATGGCAATCGCGCGCATGTTCCTGAAGAACCCGCCGATCTTGATACTCGACGAGGCCACGTCCGCCCTGGACACCGAGACCGAGCGGGCTATCCAGGCATCGCTGGCTGAACTCGCCGTGGGGCGGACTACGCTGGTCATCGCGCACCGTCTGGCGACGATCCAGAACGCGGACCGTATCGTCGTAGTGGACGAGAGCGGGGTGGCCGAGCAGGGTCGCCACGACGACCTGCTGGCTGCCGGCGGGGTCTACCAGCGCCTACACGCTGCCCAGTTTGGCTCGTGAAGTCTGGGGGGATCACACGGATGCTTGTCATGCGCCCGCCACGAGCTGAGGACATCGCTGGGGTCGTCGCCGCTTTCGCCGCCATTGGCTGGGGGGGGCATTGGGACGGCCTTAATGGACGAAGCTGAGCGGGTGATCGCGGCGCGCTCCGCGGTCGCGGGAATCGGCGCCGGTATGACGGCGGATTATTGCGCGGCGCAGCACCTATACGTCCGGCGCGGCTACTTACCCGACGGGCGCGGGCTGATGACACACGAGCGGCCCGTGATCGCGGGGAAAAGTGTCCTTGTGGACGACGACCTGGTGTTATACCTCACCAAGCGTTTGAGTGTGGCCTGAGTGAACCCAGAAGTGGCCGCAATAGTGGGCACCGCGGCGCACCTGGCACAGAATCATTTGCGCTGCGCCCCCGAACCCAGGCCGGTCAACTGACGGCGACCGTGTAGTCGCCGCTGTCCACATGAGTGGCGACCGCCTCGCCCAAGTGGCCCGGTCCCAAGAGGGGCTTCAATCGCCCCCATAGATTTTCAGGCCGCGCCGGGTGACGTCATCAAGCGGCTGTCTGTGCTAGTCGCGACGGGCCGCGGGTTCCGGCGCGCGGGCTGAGATGTCTGTTCCTTCCTGAGATGCGGTCTCAGGCAGCACTGATGCCCCGCCCGCCGGTGGCGGGCTCGTTGTCGTCGGTGACGACCTCGATCTCGACGGCCTGATAGAGCTTGACGGCGAAGCCGTCTTCCATCATGGCGTCGCGGACGCCCAGGGCGATTTCCAGGTCCTCGCAGACCTCAAACGCCACGTCCTCGCCCGCCTCGCCGACGACGATGTAAGTCTCGTCATCTTCCTCGACCTCGTCGTCCTGGCCCACCAGGGTGAGAGGGACCATGGGCCTGCGCTCCCCGCCTGCATTGCCGCCCTTGCTGCCGCCCCCACCTCCATTGTTGCTGCCATTGCTGCCGCTGTTGCTGCCGCCATTGCTGTTGCGTGCCATCAATCTCACTCCTTCAAGTCCTGACCTGTCATTCCGCACCCAACGGGGTGTCGGGATCGTTCGCGGTCGTGCGGGACTCGCGTGGGGAAAGCAGCTTCGCCGCTGTCTCCGCGCCCGTCAAAGTCTCGATTACGAGCCGGTTAAACGCCTGCGCCTGCTCATCGTGCGGCAGCAGGCCGCTCTTATCGAAGACGGTCAGCTCGGCGCGAGCGTTGGCGGCCAGGAACGCCTCGGCGTCGGAAAGCGGCGTCAGCCGCGCTTCGCGGCCCCAGATGATGCGGACGGTCTTCTGCGTCAAATTGGGGAATGTCTCGGCGATGCTGAGGTTCAGCAGGCCGCTGAAGAACGACGGCGGCGCGTTCTGCGACCCGTACTGGTGCGACGCCGTGGAATAGTGGTCCAGGAGGGCGTCGTCCACATAAGAAGGGTCGAAATAGGTCTCGTTCATCAAATAGCGGCGCAGGCTGGGCTGGGATGTGACGGCGTTATGGAGCGTGGTCCCAAGCAGCGGTGCATGGGCGACCGCGTAGATCGCCGCGCTGCGCACGTCCGGCGCTTCGGCGAGGTGCTGGAACCCGGTCGGGCAGACCAGCACCAGGCGATGGACGGCGTCGGGGAGGTCGGAGGCCACCTGGATGGCATACGCGCAGGCGAGGGACGACGCGACGAGGTCACACGGCTCTTTGACCACTTCACGCAGGAACTGGCCGAGCTGCTCGACGTACTGGGCCGCTGTGTAGCGGATGCGCGGCTTGTCCGAAAGCCCAAAGCCCAGCCAGTCGGGGGCGTAGACGGGGCCATGTTCGGAAAGGGCGTCAAAGTTCTTGCGCCACTCATAGCTAGATGCGCCCGCATAAATGCCGTGCAGCAGGACGACGGGGCGGACGCCCTCGGTGGGCTTGCCCTGATGGGTGTAGAAGATGTCTCCGTAGGGGCCGGGCCAGAAACGGCCCTCCCCGCCCAGCGGGTTGCCGAGCGCCTTGGCGCGTCCGAAGACGGCGTTATTTGCGGCGGCGAGGGCCGCCGCGCCCGCGCCAGCCCAGAGCAGCGTTTTGAGGGTCTTGTTCATCGGGTGGGGACCTCGCGCATGGTGTGATGGGGCTAGTATACCCAAGAACCCACCCCGGCGCAAGCGCCGACCCTCCCGAAACGGGAGGGTGGGGTGAGAGGGTCGTCGGGGGGTTGAGGCGGGATGACTAGGGGCCGAGAGGGTTAACAAGGGCGTACCAGATAGGACAGGCTGCGAAGCGTTGCCGCCGTCCGAACGCCGCGAATGAAGGACCTGACGGGGCAAGCCCCGAGGTATCTGAGAGACCGGATTTTAGGATTGCGCCTGAGAGCGCTTTCCGACAAAACCGGGTACGCCGCAAGCGGCGGGGAATTGACATCCCGCGAGATTAACCTACGCCGCTCCCACTCATCCCGCCCCACCCTCCGATCACCCTCTCACCCCACCCTCCCGTTTCGGG